>DATKEJ010000162.1:0-11857 GCA_035512315.1 Rhodothermales bacterium
GAGATGGTGATGCCGGGTGACAACACCCAGTTTACGGTGAAGCTGATTCAGCCGATCGCGATGGAAGACGGCCTGCGCTTCGCCATCCGCGAAGGCGGTCGAACCGTCGGCGCCGGCGTCGTAACGAAGATCCTGGATTGATCATCGATCATCGATCATCGATGATTTACGGGCGTAGCTCAATTGGCAGAGCAGCGGTCTCCAAAACCGCAGGCTGCAGGTTCGAGTCCTGCCGCCCGTGCGAGGTAGTCATTAGTCAATAGTTTATCAGTCACAGGTCGGACTTCGGACCTCTGAGTTCGGACAACAATCGAAATGAATAAAGTCGTCACCTACATGAGCGAAGTTGCGAAAGAAGTGAACAAGGTGAGTTGGCCTACCAGGCAGGAGCTCGTCAGCAACACACTTCTCACGCTCGTCGCGTCATTAATCATCGCACTGATCATCTTCGCGCAAGACCAAGTGATCAGCCGCGTGCTGCAGTTTATCTACAGCTGACAACCGAATCGGTATTTATTACATGGGCCAGACCCCCAAATGGTACGTGCTTCGCACGCTATCCGGACACGAGAAAAAGGTGCGCGAGTACCTCATGAGTGAGATCGAGCGCCTGGGTTGGGAGGAGAAGCTTCATCAGGTGCTCATTCCGACCGAGACCGTGTTCGAGATGCGAAAGGGGAAAAAGCGGACCCGACAGAAGACGTTCTTCCCGGGATACATCCTTGTCGAGGCTGAACTCGACAACGAGATGACGCACATGATCAATGGCCTGCCGTCGGTGGTTGGGTTTCTTTCGTCAGGCAACCAGGCGGTGCCGCTGCGGCCCGACGAAGTGAATCGCATCCTCGGTCGTATGGACGAGGCACGGGAGGCAGGGGAGCAGCCTGAAATGCCATTCAACGTGGGCGATCCGGTGAAGGTCGTCGACGGGCCGTTCAACAACTTCACGGGATCGATCGAAGAGGTCTTCCCAGACAAGATGAAGGTCAAAGTGATGGTCTCCATCTTCGGCCGGAAAACACCTCTCGAGCTCGATTATCTCCAGGTTGAACGCGAGCATTAAAGTTCGGGAACCTAGCAAATAGCCGTTGGTAAGACATCGTCTGCATCCGGCCCCTTTTCGGTCGTTTGCACTGGGCGATATCCAGTAGTCGATTTTCGAGGATGGCAAAGAAGATAGAAGGCTTTATCAAGCTTCAGATAAAGGCGGGTCAGGCCAGCCCTGCACCGCCGATCGGGCCCGCACTGGGCCAGCGCGGCGTCAACATCATGGAATTCTGCAAGCAGTTCAATGCTGCGACGCAGGATCGCATGGGATTGGTGCTGCCGGTCGTAATTACGGTTTACGGGGACAAGTCCTTCACGTTTATCGTGAAGAGTCCTCCGGCCGCCGTGCTGCTGTTGAAAGCGGCGGCGCTCGACAAAGGAAGCCCTGACTCCCGACGCCAGAAGATGGGCACGGTTTCGTGGGATCAGTGCCGCGAGATCGCGAACACGAAGTTAGAGGACCTGAATGCCACCGATCTGGACGCCGCGGCCTCTATGGTCGCAGGCACGGCAAGGTCGATGGGGATAACCGTTACGGGTCGACCGGTATCCGGTCAGTAGTCGATCCAAAACGTTCACAGCGGGAGCCCGCACCGGAGCCGGGCGCATGCACCGCATAACATCTTGTCTTAATGGCAAAGAAAGGGAAGCGATCCAGAAAGTATGCGGAGTTGCTCGCAGACGTCGAGCTGCCGGCTGCGCTGGAAGTCGCCAGCGATCTTGTGAAGAAGGTCGCGACGGCAAAATTCGACGAATCGATCGATATCGACGTCGTTCTTGGTGTAGATCCTCGCCACGCTGATCAGATGGTCAGAGGGTCGGTCTCACTTCCGCACGGCACTGGCCGCACCGTACGGGTGCTGGTGCTCACGAACGAGGGCCAGCAGCAGGAAGCGCGAGACGCAGGCGCCGAGCACGTGGGCCTCGAAGATTACGTGGAAAGGATTAAAGCCGGCTGGACCGATGTCGACGTCGTGATCGCGACGCCCGACGTCATGGGCCAGGTGGGTCAACTCGGTCGAATTCTGGGTCCGCGCGGCCTGATGCCGAACCCTAAAACGGGTACGGTAACGCGTGACGTCGCGTCGGCGGTAGCCGCGGTACGGGCCGGTAAGATCGACTTTCGGGTCGACCGGTTCGGAATTATCCACACGTCGATCGGGCGGGCTTCATTTACCACCGAGCAGCTGACCGATAACGCAAGGGCGTTTCTCAAAGAAATTGTCCGATTGCGGCCGGCCGGAGCCAAAGGCATGTACGTGCGCTCGATCACGATTTCGCCCACTATGGGACCGGGGATTCAAGTCGATCCGCTCGGAACCGTACTGGCGTTGAGGTAGCAGAATCATGACTAGAGAAGAGAAAGTTGCGGCCGTCGATGCGCTGACTAAGCACATCGAAGGTGCCTCTGCGGTGTACCTGGCGGACTATTCCGGACTCACAGTCGAGCAGTCGACCGTCCTTCGCCGACGATTTCGCGAAGCCGGCGTCGACTTCACGGTTGCCAAGAATACGTTCGTTCGTCTCGCCATGGAGCGACTCGGTGGATTCGACTCGGTGCTACCGCACCTGGAAGGTCCTACGGCGATCGCGATAACGATGGACCCCGCGGCGCCGGCCCGCATCATCAAGGATTTTTCAGGCAAGGTCGAAATCGGCAAACCCGCGCTGAAAGCTGCCATCATTGAAGGAAGCTACTTCGGCTCGGACGCCCTCGAGACGCTGCTCGCGTTGAAATCGAAAGGAGAAATCGTCGGTGACATCATCGGCCTTCTCCTTTCTCCGATTGCCAACGTCGTGGGCGCCATCCAGGCGCCAGGTGCGACCCTCGTAGGCTCTATCAAGACCATTGCCGAAAAAGGCGCCTGAGCGCCTGTCAAACCGCGAAAACAAACAACAATCCGTAATCGGCAGAGCAGTCGCGACCGGGTCGCGACAAAGACCTCTGCAGGACGAAACACAAGAAAGATGGCTGACATCAAGAAACTCGCTGAAGAGCTCGTGGGGCTCACCATTTCCGAAGCCAGTGAATTGGCCAAGGTTCTCGAAGTAGAGTACGGCATCAAGCCTGCCGCGACCGCGGTGGCCGTTGCCGGTCCGGCCGGCGGCGATGGAGCAGCCGCGGCTGTGGAAGAGCAGACTGAGTTCAACGTGATCCTCAAGAACTTCGGAAGCAACAAGATCGCGGTGATCAAAGAGATTCGCAGCATCACTGGTCTTGGATTGAAGGAAGCCAAGGAGCTGGTCGACAACGCACCCGGCACGGTCCAGGAAGGCGTTGCGAAAGCACAGGCCGAGGAAATAAAGCAGAAACTGGAAGAGGCCGGCGCAGAGGTCGATCTCCAGTAACGTCCCAGTAATGATGTACCGACGGGATTCGTGCCTGACGGCGCGGGTCCCGTTAAGTGCACGTTCGACAAGGTTTGGAGAGTTCGCCATCCCGCATCGGACCGGTCATGATTATACCGCCACCCGACCCGCTTCTCCGGAGGCTGGACGGCGTGGTGGATGTTCGTCTTGTAGCGCCCCTCGCTTCCCGGGTGTGGACGTCGAACCAGGACCTTTAGCAAGCAGTGTGCCGAGGCGTGCCGCGCGTCTTCGGCGCCAACATTAAATCCGCGAGACACCCTATGTCCATTAACAATGGATTGTCGACCGACGGTCGCATCTCCTTTGCACGAATCGAACCCGTCCAGGATTACCCTGACTTTCTCGGGGTTCAAATGGAATCGTTCGAGGACTTCGTACAGGACCTCGTTGGTCCCGAAGAGCGGCAGCTCAAAGGGCTCCAGGCCGTCTTCATGGAGCACTTCCCGATTCAGGACAGTCGCGAGCGATACATGCTCGAGTTCGTTTACTACACGATCGAAGCTCCGAAGCACAGTGTAGCCGAGTGTATCGCCCAGGGTCTGACATTCTCCGTTCCCCTCAAGGCGCGTCTCCGCCTCTCGTCTAGAGACGACGAGGACGAGGACGAGCCCGAAGAGGCAATCGAGCAGGACGTCTATCTCGGCAACCTTCCCTTCATGACCGAGCGCGGGTCGTTCGTAATCAACGGGGCCGAGCGTGTCGTCGTCTCACAGCTCCACCGCAGTCCCGGCGTTTTCTTCGGTGAATCGGTTCATCCGAACGGGACCGTACTCTTCTCGGCTCGCGTTATCCCGCTGCGAGGTTCGTGGATCGAATTCTCGACCGATGTGGGCAACGTGATGTGGGCGTATATCGACCGGAAGAAAAAGCTCCCGGTCACCACGCTGCTGCGCGCACTCGGCTATTCGACCGACGAAGACATCCTTCAGCTCTTCCAGCTCTCCGAAACGGTAGAGATCAAGGCCAGGACCAACGTCAAGCAGTACTTCGGCCGCCGGCTCGCGTCGAACCTGACCGTGGTGCGTACTCAAGAGGTCGTCGATGAAGACACTGGCGAAGTGCTCCACGAGATTCAGGAGCGTGAAGTCGTGCTGCCGGCCGAGCACCACCTGGACGAGGGCAGCTTCGAGAAACTGAAAGAGCACGGCATCACCAAGATGTTCCTGCTCAAGGAGGAGGCCGTCGAGGACTTTGACAAGAGCACTCTTGTCAACACGCTCAAGAAGGATCCGGCGCACTCACAGGACGAAGCACTCGCCTATCTGTACACGCAGTTGCGCGGCGCCGAGCCGCCCGACACCGAAACCGCCCGGGGTATGCTCGAGCGACTCTTCTTCAGTGAGAAACGTTACGACCTGGGCGACGTGGGGCGCTATCGATTGAACAAGCGACTGGGTATCGACGGTGATCCCCAAAGGCTCACGCTGGATCGCGACGACATCGTCTCGATCATCACAGAGCTCGTCAATCTCCAAAACGGCAAGTCTTCGGTCGACGACATCGACCACCTCGGGAATCGCCGCGTTCGCACCGTCGGCGAGCAGCTTTCGGCACAGTTTTCCCTCGGCCTCGCCCGAATGGCGCGGACCATCAAGGAGCGTATGAACCTGCGCGACGCGGAGAAGCTGACGCCGCAGGATCTCGTGAACGCGCGGACGATCTCCAGCGTGATCAATACCTTCTTCGGCACGAATCAGCTGAGCCAGTTCATGGATCAGACCAATCCGTTGGCCGAGTTGACGCACAAGAGACGGATGTCGGCCCTGGGGCCCGGCGGCTTAACCCGGGAGAGAGCCGGATTCGAGGTCCGGGACGTGCACTATACCCACTACGGAAGGCTGTGCCCGATCGAGACGCCGGAAGGACCCAACATCGGCCTGATCTCGTCACTTTGCGTGCACGGACGGGTCAACGAGTTCGGCTTTATCGAGACGCCCTACCGGATAGTCGTGAAGGGCAAGGTCACCAACGAGATTCGTTACCTCTCAGCTGAAGAGGAGGATAATGCGGTCGTCGCCCAGGCCAATGCTCCGATCGACAAAAAGGGCAAGTTTGTCAACGAGTACGTAAAGTGCCGTCACCACGGTGATTTCGTGCTCGAGCAGCCTGACGCGGTCGAGTTCATGGACATTTCACCTAACCAGATCGTTTCTCCGGCCGCGAGTCTGATCCCATTTCTGGAGCATGACGACGCGAACCGCGCTCTGATGGGATCGAACATGCAACGCCAGGCGGTGCCCCTCCTGAGACCAGAGGCGCCGATCGTCGGAACGGGACTGGAGGGACGCGTCGCCCGCGACTCACGCGCACTTGTTCTCGCTGAAGGTCCAGGCGTTGTGTCGTATGTGGACGCGGTGTCCGTGGAGGTTACGTACGATCGCGATGCGAAGTCAGAACTGGTCTCGTTCGCAGACTCGGTCAAGCGCTACGATTTGATCAAGTTTCGTCGAACGAACCAGGATACGGCGGTCAACCAGAAACCGGTCGTCAAAGTCGGTCAGCGCGTCGAAAAAGGCACGCTGCTCGCCGACGGCTGCGCGACGGAAAACGGCGAAGTGGCTCTCGGAAAAAACCTGCTCGTCGCATTCATGCCATGGCGCGGTTACAATTTCGAGGACGCCATTGTTATCTCCGAGCGCGTGGTTACGGAGGATGTGTACACATCGATTCACATCGAAGAGTTCGAGCTTCAGGTCCGTGATACCAAGCGTGGCGAAGAGGAATTGACTCGTGAGATCCCGAACGTTTCGGAAGAAGCGACGAAAGACCTTGACGAGCGGGGAATTATCCGGATCGGGGCGGAGGTCAATGCCGGCGACATCATCGTCGGCAAAATCACCCCGAAGGGTGAAACTGATCCTACTCCCGAGGAGAAGTTGCTTCGCGCCATCTTCGGCGACAAGGCGGGTGACGTGAAAGATGCATCCCTCAAGGCCCCTCCGGGCATGAGGGGCGTCGTTATCGATACCAAGCTGTACAGCCGTCGAAAGTCTGACCCGACTACAAAGAAGAAAGATCAGCAGGTGCTGAAAGAAATCGACGACACGTTCGGGTCACGCGTGGCGGAGCTCAACGAGCAGTTCCTCGACCGATTCTTCAAGATCGTCGTCGGGAAGACGTCGAATGGAATCGAGACGAGAGAAGGAAAGACGCTCGTCGCCAAGGGTGCCAAGGTTGCAAAACCGGCATTTAAGGGCATTGCACCGCTCGAGCTGAATCTTTCGCACGGCCCGACGTCCAGCCAGACCACGAACGACCTCGTTTCACGCCTGCTGCTGAACTACCATTCCCGGTATCGCACCTTCGAGGCGGAGGAAAAGCGCGACAAGCACCTCATTCAGATGGGTGATGAGCTTCCGCCAGGCATCCTCCAACTTGCCAAGGTCTACGTCGCCCGCAAACGCAAGCTGCAGGTCGGAGACAAGATGGCAGGACGGCACGGAAACAAAGGCGTCGTCGCCAGAATCGTGCCGCTGCAGGACATGCCGTACCTAGAAGACGGAACACCCGTCGATATCGTGCTGAATCCGCTGGGTGTGCCGAGCAGGATGAACCTCGGTCAGATTTTCGAGACGCTGCTCGGTTGGGCCGGCAAGGCGCTGGGTGTTCGATTCGCCACGCCGGTTTTCGACGGCTCGACTGAAGAAGACATCCGGAAAGCTCTGTCAGACGCCGGTCTTCCTGAGGACGGCCGTATCCAACTGTTCGACGGGATGACGGGACAGCCGTTCGATCAGCTCACCACCGTCGGTTACATGTACATGCTGAAACTGAGCCACCTCGTGGAGGACAAGATCCACGCGCGGAGCATTGGCCCGTACAGCCTCATCACCCAGCAGCCGCTGGGCGGAAAGGCGCAGTTCGGGGGCCAGCGCTTTGGTGAAATGGAGGTCTGGGCGCTCGAAGCATATGGGGCAGCCCATACGCTTCAGGAGATGCTGACCGTCAAGTCTGACGACGTGCAGGGGCGTTCGAAAGTTTACGAGTCGATTGTGAAAGGCGAAAACCTGCCCGAGCCGAACATCCCGGAAAGCTTCAACGTGTTGGTCCGCGAACTGCAGGGCCTCGGGCTGGAGGTCAAGATCGAGTAGAACCCCAACCTGACTCCGATCTGAACTCCTCACCCCTTTACCTGATCAAAAAAATGCCGTATTCAAAGACACAGAAGATCAGCAGAGACTTCTCGAGCATTACGGTTGCGCTGGCTTCCCCCGAACAGATTCTGGAACGTTCGTACGGTGAAGTCCTGAAGCCCGAGACGATCAACTATCGCTCCTTCAAGCCCGAAAAAGAGGGCCTGTTCTGCGAAAAGATCTTCGGACCCGTCAAAGACTGGGAATGCCACTGCGGTAAATACAAGCGGATTCGATACAAGGGTATCATCTGCGACCGTTGCGGCGTCGAGGTGACCCAGAAGTCGGTCCGTCGCGAGCGCATGGGTCACATCACCCTGTGCGTGCCCGTCGTGCACATCTGGTATTTCCGCAGCGTACCGAATAAATGCGCCCACCTGCTCGGACTCAGATCGAAGGATCTCGAGCGGATTATCTACTACGAGAGCTACGTCGTCATTCAGCCCGGTTCGGCCGCGGCAGCGGGGATCGAGGAAGGCCAGCTGCTGTCGGAAGACGAGTACTACGAGGTGCTCGCTCAAGTTCGTGAAGACAATAATCGTCTCGACGACGGCGATCCGGAGAAGTTCATCTGCAAGATCGGCGGCGAGGCGGTCGAGTTCATGCTCGGCCGGCTCAGGCTGAACGAACTCGCCCGTGAGCTCCGGTTCCAGATCAAGACCGAAACGAGCCAGCAGAGAAAGGCCGACGCGCTCAAGCGTCTCTCGGTTGTGGAAGACTTTCGCGCCGCCAACAAGCGATTCGAGAACCGTCCGGAGTGGATGGTGATGCGCGTCATCCCCGTCATTCCGCCGGAGCTTCGACCGCTCGTGCCCCTGGAAGGCGGACGATTCGCTACGTCGGATCTGAACGATCTGTATCGGCGCGTCATAATCCGCAACAATCGCCTGAAGCGCCTGATCGACATCAAGGCCCCCGAAGTCATTCTGCGGAACGAGAAGCGGATGCTGCAGGAGGCGGTCGACAGCCTTCTGGACAATAGCCGGAAGGCGAATGCCGTCAGGAGCGACTCGAATCGCGCGCTGAAGTCCCTTTCCGACATGCTGAAAGGAAAGCAGGGCCGGTTCCGTCAGAACCTTCTGGGGAAACGAGTGGATTATTCCGGCCGGTCGGTTATCGTTGTGGGCCCGGAGTTGGGGCTGCACCAGTGCGGCCTTCCGAAGGAAATGGCGGTCGAGCTTTTCAAGCCGTTCATCATCAGGAAGCTGATCGAACGCGGCATCGTCAAGACGGTGAAGAGCGCGAAGAAAGTCGTCGATCGGCGTACGACGGACGTGTGGGACATCCTCGAGAAGGTAGTCGACGGCCATCCCGTGATGCTCAACCGAGCACCCACGCTGCACCGCCTCGGCATTCAGGCGTTCCAGCCCATCCTCATCGAAGGAAAAGCGATTCAGTTGCATCCGCTCGTCTGTACGGCCTTCAATGCCGACTTCGACGGAGACCAGATGGCGGTGCACGTTCCGCTCAGCCATGACGCGTGCCTCGAAGCCATGATTCTCATGCTCTCGAGCCACAACATCCTCAGCCCCGCGCACGGCGGACCAATCGCAGTGCCCAGCCAGGACATGGTGCTTGGCATGTATTACATGACCAAGGCCAAGAGCAACGGCAAGGGCGAGGGCATGGTGTTCAGCGGCATCAGCGAGGTGCGTCAGGCATTCGATCAGGGGATAGTCGAGCTGCACGCTAAGATCAGGCTCCGCCTACCCTCCGGTGAGATCATCGACACCACGGTCGGTCGAGGCCTTTTCAACGAGATCGTGCCCGAGGAGATCGGATACGTCAACGAGGTGCTGACGAAGAAGAACATGCGATCGATCATCGCTCGTGTGTTTGCCGGCACAAATTATCCGAAGACGGCTAAGTTTCTTGACGACTTGAAGAACCTCGGCTTCAGTCAGGCGACTCTTGGCGGCTTGTCGTTTTCGGTTGCCGATATCGTCGTTCCCGATGCGAAGTACGAGCTCATCGACCAGGCGAACGCCGAGGTGCAGTCCGTTCGCACTTCGTGGGAGCACGGGATTATCACCGAGAACGAGCGCTATAACCGGGTTATCGATATCTGGAGTAGCACGAACAACCGCGTGTCGGAAGTTCTCTTCGAATCGCTTCGCGTCGACAAGGAGGGCTTCAACGCCATCTACATGATGGCCGATTCAGGCGCCCGGGGTTCGAGAGAACAGATTCGTCAGCTCGGTGGGATGCGTGGTCTGATGGCGAAACCGCAGAAGAGCCTTTCGGGCTCGGCCGGGGAAATCATCGAGAACCCGATCATCTCCAACTTTAAGGAGGGACTGTCCGTCCTCGAGTACTTCATTTCCACTCACGGAGCGCGAAAAGGTCTCGCCGATACGGCGCTCAAAACCGCCGACGCGGGCTACCTGACTCGCCGTCTTTGTGACGTGGCTCAAGACGTAACCGTCACGCAGTATGACTGTGGTACCCTCAGGGGCATCCAGATCGCTGCACTGAAGGACAACGAGGAGGTCGTCGAGCGCCTCGAAGACCGTATTCTCGGACGTACCTCCGTGCACGACGTGGTCGACCCGCTCTCCGGTGATACGCTCATCAGTGCCAACCAGCCGATCAACGAGGAGATCGCTCGTTCGATTGCGGAAACATCGATCGAAAGCGTCGAGATTCGCTCCGCCCTCACCTGTGAGTCGCGGCGAGGCGTTTGCGCCCTGTGCTACGGTCGAAATCTGGCCACCAGTCGTCTCGTAGAAGTCGGCGAAGCCGTCGGCATCGTTGCTGCTCAGTCGATCGGCGAGCCGGGCACGCAGCTTACCCTGCGAACGTTCCACATCGGTGGTACCGCGAGCCGGATCGCGGCCGAGAGCACGATCCAGACCAAGTTCGCCGGCACCATCGAGTTCGACAACATGCGGCTCGTGGAGTACGAGCACGAGGAGGGCTCGTCGACGATCGCGATCGGTCGATCCGGAGAGATCCGAATCGTCGATGACGAGGCTCGGCGACTCATAACGTACTCGGTTCCGTACGGAGCCGACGTGTTGGTCTCCGCAGGTGATAAGGTTGAGCGCGGCGTGGTGCTCGCGAGCTGGGACCCGTACAACTCGGTCATTATTTCCGAGTCGACTGGTGTTGTCCTTTACCAGGACATCATTGAAGGCACGACCTTCCGGGAAGAAGCCGATGAACAGACCGGTCACCGCGAGAAAGTGATCATCGAGACGCGCGAGCGAAATCTCACGCCTGCTCTGATAATTACTGAGGGCAGAGGAAAGAATGCTTCGGTCGCGAGAGAGTACACGCTGCCCATCCGCGCGCGTATTCAGGTCGGCGAGGGTGACGCGGTTCCGGCCGGGCAGGTGCTGGCCAAGATCCCGCGCCAGTCAGCCAAGACGCGCGACATTACGGGCGGCTTGCCGCGCGTGATCGAGCTCTTCGAAGCACGTCAACCGACCGATCCGGCCACCGTCAGCCAGATCGACGGAGAGATATCGTTTGGAGTCCGTAAGCGCGGGTCCCAGGAAGTGGTTGTCCGCAGCCGCGACGGCCTCGATGAGCGAACATACCTGGTTCCGCTCACGAAGTATTTGCTGGTGTATGAGAACGATCTGGTCCGTGCCGGCGACCCGCTGTCTGACGGCCAGGTGTCTCCGCAAGACATCCTGAGCATCCAGGGTCCGTTCGCGGTACAGAAGTACCTCGTGAACGAGATTCAAGAGGTGTATCGTCTCCAAGGCGTGACGATCAACGACAAGCACATCGAGATCATCGTATCGCAGATGATGCAGAAGGTTCGCGTAACCGACCCGGGCGACACGCGTTTCCTTGAAGACCGCCTCGTCGATCGACTCGCACTCGAAACAGTGAATGACGACCTGTACGACAAGTTCGTGGTAATGGATGCGGGCGCTTCCAGTCTCGAGGTTGGCGACGTCATCGATCGGAGAAGGCTGCGCGACGTTAACTCGGAAATGAAACGACACGACTTGGCTCAGGTCGAAGTGCGGCCGACGCAGCCTGCCGTTGCCGAACCGGTTCTCCTGGGTATCACCCAGGCGGCACTCGCCACCGACTCGTTCATTTCGGCCGCTTCGTTCCAGGAGACGACGAAAGTCCTCACCGATGCCGCAATAAACGCTCAATCCGACGACCTGTACGGCTTGAAGGAGAACGTTATCGTCGGCCACCTGGTGCCTGCGGGAACCGGCGTCAAGGCGTTACGAGACGTCGTCGTTGGATCGCGTAAGGAGCTCGAAGCCCTTCAGGCCGCAACCGCGGCGCCGACATCATCGGCCGGCGGCGACGGCGAAGCGGAGCCCGAAGTCGAGACG
>DATKEJ010000163.1:0-5415 GCA_035512315.1 Rhodothermales bacterium
GTCCACCCGGCCGTACATGCTCAATAGGGCTCGCTCGAACTCCGCCTTGTTTCGGTGTGACGCCGATATGAGCAAGTAGTAACCATTCTGCTGCGCAAACCGATCGATCCCGGTCAGGAACTCCGAAAAGAACTCTTCGGAAACGGACGGAAGCAGTACTCCGACCCCTCCGGTTTCTCGTTTCAGGAGGCTGCGCGCGGTCGGGTCGGGCGTGTACCCCATCCTTGCGACGGTCTCCTCCACGCGACGACGTTTGTCGTCTCTTACAGGACACGTGTCATTCAACACGCGCGACACGGTGGATATCGATACACCCGCCTCGCGCGCAACATCCCGGATGGTCGGTCTCACGTCGCTCTTCGGTAAGCTCGATCGCCGGTCGGGACCGACGATTGAAAACGTTTTCAGAATGTACCGGGAAGTCGTCGAGTCTGCAAGTCTGAAAGTCTGCAAGACTAAGCGTCTGTAAGTCTGTAAGTAGGGGCAGGCTGACGGCCGCTGGGCGGACTGGCCCTACGGAAATCCGTACCCCTTCGCCGGACCCCGGACTCCGGACCTTCCGTATATTCCCCGCCTACTTCAACGAAACACGTCCTCTCGATGCGCCAAGCCGCTCTTCTTGCGCTCCTTCTGACCCTTTCGCACCCGTTTAACCAGCCCGCAAACGGCCAGCCCCTCGACAAGAAAGTCACTTCGAACCTGAAGGCGCGCAGCATCGGACCGGCTGGGATGAGCGGGCGCGTCACCAGCATCGACGTCGTCCTCGCCGATCCGAACGTTATATACGCCGGCACGGCTTCAGGCGGACTCTGGCGGTCCGTTAACGGCGGCACAACCTGGAAGCCCATCTTCGATGACCAGAACGCCGCATCCATCGGGGCCGTCGCCGTCAACCAATCAAATCCCGACGTCATCTGGGTCGGAACCGGCGAGGGAAATCCCAGAAACAGCCAGACGGGGGGGACCGGCCTCTACAAATCCATCGACGGCGGGCGCACGTGGAGCCATCTGGGCCTCCCTGAATCACGCGCAATCCACCGGATCATCCTCCATCCCGACAATCCGATGAGGGCATGGGCGGGCGTGCAGGGCGCCGCCTGGGGAGAATCGGAGGAGCGAGGCGTATTTCGCACGGATGATGGGGGATCAACATGGGAAAAGGTCCTCTACGTCAACGAACGGACCGGCATCGCCGACCTTGTCGTCGATCCGTCCAATCCAAACAAGCTCATTGCCGCCATGTGGGAATTCAGACGATGGCCGTGGTTCTTCAAATCCGGAGGCGACGGGTCGGGTATCTACGTCACGTACGACGGCGGCGACACCTGGAAGAAGAAGACGAGCGAGCACGGGCTTGTGAAGGGCGAGCTCGGCCGGATCGGCGTGGCGTTCGCGCGGAGCAATCCGGAGATCGTTTACGCCTTCGTCGAGGCCGAGAAGAACGGCTTCTACCGGTCTGACGATGGGGGTCATAGCTGGCGTTTGACGGCGGAGAAAGGGATCGGCGATCGACCTTTCTATTACGCCGACATCTACGTCGACCCGATCAACGAAAACCGGATCTGGAGCATCCACGGAGAGATCTCGAAAAGCGAAGACGGCGGCAAGACGTTCGAGACCTTCCTGAAGTATACCGGCGAGGGGGTCCACCCCGATCACCACGCCTGGTGGATACACCCTGAGGATTCGGATTTCATCATCGAGGGAAACGACGGCGGGCTGAACATTTCGTATGACCGTGGCAGAACATGGAAGTTCATCGAGGCGCTTCCCCTTGCCCAGTTCTATCACATCGACGTCGACATGGACCGGCCGTACAACGTGTACGGCGGCATGCAGGACAACGGTTCGTGGCGAGGCCCGTCGAGCGTGTGGCGATACGGAGGGATCCGCAATGCGTACTGGGAGGAAGTGAGTTTCGGCGACGGATTCGACGTCGTTCCAGACCCGGCAAACAATCGGTTCGGCTGGTCGATGTCTCAGGGCGGCAACCTGCAGCGATATGACGTCGAGACGGGCGTGAGAGAGTTCGTCCGCCCTACCCATCCCGAGGAGCCCGTCCTGAGATTCAACTGGAATGCCGGAGTCGCCGTCGATCCCTTCGATCCCGCGACCCTGTACTACGGAAGCCAATTCCTCCACCGCAGCACCGACCGCGGCGATTCGTGGGAGGTCATCTCCCCCGACCTCACGACGAACGACTCCACGAAACAACGCCAGCTCGATTCCGGCGGTCTGACGTTCGACGTCACAGACGCCGAAAACTTCACGACGATCATCGCGATCGCTCCGAGCCCTGTCGATTCCCTCCTGATCTGGGTTGGTACGGATGACGGGAATCTGCAGCTCACGAGAGACGATGGCGTTTCATGGACGAACGTCAGCCGAAACATCCAGGGCGTACCCGACACGACGTGGATCCCTCAGATCCGCGCGTCCACCTTTGACGCAGCAGCAGCGTTCGTCGTGTTCGACGACCACCGGCGGAATAACTGGACGCCGTATGTCTACAGAACGGACGACTACGGCCGGACGTGGTCGCGGCTGGTCGACGAATCGGACGTCGAAGGGTATGCGCTCGCGTTTGTCCAAGACCCAACCGAGCCGAATCTGATGTTTGTCGGCACGGAGTTGGGCCTGTATGTGAGCGTCGACGGCGGCAGTAACTGGACCAAGTGGATGGGAGGTTATCCCACGGTATCCACGATGGACCTGGCGATCCATCCTCGGGACGGAGACCTCGTCATGGGCACATTCGGCCGGGGCGCATTCGTCCTCGACGATCTCGAGCCCCTCAGAGCCATCGCACGATCCGGACAGGAAATCCTCTCGAAACCGCTCCACCTCTTCCAGCCCTCCGATGCATTCATCATCAACTGGAAACGGGCCGCCGGGACGCGCTTTGCCGGCGACTTCATGTTCTCGGGAGAGAATCGGCCGCTCGGGGCGCTCTTGACGTATTCGCTCAATTTGCCGGAGGATGTCGACACCGAGAAGGAAGCAGTGGCCGACTCTGCGCGTCAGAAGGACGTTGACCGTGTCACGATTGACATCTTCGACGAAGACGGCGCCCTGGTCAACACGATCCGCGGTCCGGCGAAGAATGGCCTGAATCGAACCCACTGGAGCCTCAAGCGCCGGGCCGTTCGGACGCCGGACGAGAAACGTCCCTCTCCCGACAGCCTGAATCCCGACGGAGAATTCGTCATGCCTGGACAATACAGGCTCCGCGTGACATACGGCGACGCCGTCGACTCGGTATCCATTGACGTTCATCCTGATCCCAGAATCGGCGTTGCGCCGGAGGAAATGGCGCAAAAGGAGGAAATGCTGAAGCAGTACGAATCGCTCACGCGGGTCGCGACGGCGGCGGCCGACAGGATACGCGACGGGCAAAAAACGCTGAAAAGCATTGCCGAATTGCTTGGAGACCGCGACGATGACGTCGCGCAGGAGCTCAAAAAGCGCGGGGAGGCCGCGCGAGACTCGCTCAAAGCGCTGCTCCTGCTTTTTGCCGACGATGAGGATGTGAAGGGCATCCGTTCGGATCCAATGACGGCAGCGAGCTTGCTGTCCTACGTTTCGCGCTACATAACGTCCACCCCGGGAGCGCCCGGACAAGGAGCTGAAGTGGCGTATCTCCACGCTCGTGAGGGGGTTCAGCAGGGAATTGACGCCGTGAATCGATATTTCTCGACCGAATGGAACGGGCTCCGGCTCCTGGTCGAGGATGCGCAGATTTCGCTGTTTAAGGATCATGCGCCGTTGTCTATCGAGAACTGAAAACGGCGAGTGCGCTCTGGTCCGAGGTCAGAAGTCCGAAGTCCGACCGTTCCGACTGGCGATCCGAGGTCAGAAGTCGTTTGACGTTCGACGTTCGACGTTTGACGTTACCTTCGACCCTGCAAACACAACCCACAATGCCCTCCCTCGACGACCTCCGAAACGAACTGGCCGCCCTCGACGCAGAGCTGATTGAGCTCGTCGCTCGAAGGCGTGACCTTGTTCGTGAGGCCGGCCGCCTGAAGGAAGCAGAGGGCCGGGCCGTCCGTGATTTCGATCAGGAGCGGCGCGTCATCGAGCGTGCGAGAGCGAAGGCCGAGACACTTGGTCTTTCAACATCGCTGGCCGACGCCCTGCTGAAGCTCCTGATCGGAGACGCCCTCGCAGCCCAGGAAAAACAGCGCGTCAGGCGCAGCGGCGCCGGCTCTGGAAAGTCGGTGCTAATCATCGGAGGCGGTGGACGGATGGGGCGCTGGTTTGCACACTTCCTCGCATCCCAAGATTATCGGGTCGTCATAGCCGACCCCGAACACGGCATCGAGGGCCTCGAATGCCACACAGACTGGCACGATCTCGAGCTCAACCAAGACGTCATCGTCGTCGCCACTCCCCTGCGGGTTGCTGCGAAGGTCATGATGGATCTCGCCGCGCGACGACCAAAGGGGTTGGTGTTCGACATCGGATCCTTGAAGGGACCGCTCAAGGCATCACTTCAGGCGTTGGTCGAAGCGGGGGTGAAAGTAACCTCCATCCATCCGATGTTCGGGCCTGACACCGACCTGCTCTCGGGCCGGCACGTGATTCTGGTGGATGTCGGCGATTCGCGTGCTGCCAACGAAGCGCGCGCCCTGTTCGCATCCACGATGGTCGACGTCGTGCCGATGAGCCTCGAGGATCACGACCGGCTGATCGCGACGATCCTCGGTCTGTCGCACGCGACCAACATCGTATTCTTCGCCGCCCTGTCTGCCAGCGGAGAGCCGGCCTCCCGGCTCGCCGGAATGTCGAGCACTACGTTCGAGCAGCAGTTGTCGGTGGCGGAGAAGGTGTCGAGTGAGAATCCGAGCCTTTATTTCGAGATCCAGCACTTGAATCCGTACGGAGTGGAGGTTCTCGACCGGCTGCAGGCGGTCGTGGCCCACCTTGCTGACACCGTGCGAAGGGGCGATGAGGAGGCGTTTGCGGAGATGATGCGGGCCGGGAATGAGTATTTGCGGTCGGTTCGTGGAAGTCCGTCATCCCGGACTTGATCCGGGATCCAGGCGGAAAACGCTCAACACCTCTGCGGGCCGTCTGTAGGGTCGGTCTGATCATCGATCATCGATGCCCCACCACCATTCTCCTCCGGGCGATAAACTGGCTCCCAATAGTCATCACGTAGTAGTAATGACCGCCGGCAAGATCGTTTGTGCTGAAGGTGTAACGATGTGGCCCGGGTTCGTGAAATCTGTCTTCGAGCGTACGAATTCTTCGCCCTAGCATATCATAGAGGACAATCGTGACATCGCCTTCGAGTGGGAGACCATACTCGATGGTAGCCGAACCGGAAACAGGGTTTGGGTAATGCTCCAATCCGAAGGAGAGGTCCGGTTCTTCGGTCGTAGGGGCCGTCGGCCGGGTTAGCATTTCGTA
>DATKEJ010000164.1:0-10214 GCA_035512315.1 Rhodothermales bacterium
GGTAGAGAAAAGGAATTCCTTGTTCCCGTCACCGTCAAAGTCCATTCCCGCCAGAACGCTCCGGGCGCCAAAGGCCGGGCCGCGCGGGAAGAGCTCGCTGTCGCTGCGAGGATCCAACGTCCAGGCAACATCGAACCCGTCGCCGGCCTCGTACTGCGCCAATGAGGTGTGGACGGGTAGAGCAAACGCGAGTAGAATGAGTGCGACTAGAATCTTTTGCATGGTAGCAAGCTTTATCGTTTGATCTCCGGAAGCCCCGTAAGCACGTGGCCTGCGCGGTGTAAAAATGACATTGTGAAATTGATACTAAGAAATGAGGCACGGTTTTCAAAGGGCTTCCCTTTGATTCCGTCCGTAGATCAACTACGCGAACCACCGTATGTTCAGGTTTTCCGTCGCGGACGATCGGTAAATACCGACGGGTTCCCGTGCACGTGATGCGCAAACAACAAGGGAAATGCTTATCCCTCCGACCACTGAGCCTCCGCTTACGCAGCCGGACGACCACCGCATCGGTCACCTTCTCGGCATGAGCGAGGAGGCACCGTCAGTCGTCATCATCGGCTTTCCGTCCGATCAGGGCGTGCTCCTCAATGGAGGAAGGCCGGGCGCAGCCGCGGGCCCCGATGCGATTCGGCGCGCTTTCTACGCCATGACCCCGGGAGCCGCAGGCGCGCACGGACTTTTCCTAAAGGTCAAGGATCTGGGCAACGTGCAGGTCACAGGTGACGTCGTCGCCGACCTCGAGGCGCTGGCTGAGGTCGTGTCGGCCTACCTCGGGCCGGAAACAATCGTTGCCATACTCGGGGGCGGCCACGAAACCGCCTACGGGCACTTTCTGGGTTACGTGTCGAACGACGTGGCCCCACGCATCGTCAACTGGGATGCGCATGCCGACGTGAGGCCGCCGCGAGGCGACACACCGACATCGGGGTCGTCGTTTTATCTCGCCCTGGAGCATAAGACGCATCCCACCCCGGATTACACGGTCGTTGGCCTCCTGCCCCATGCCGTTGCCCCGGCCCATGTCGACTATCTACATGAGCATCCCGGCAGACACCTCTGGCGCGAAGACATTGACGGAGACGCCATCGATGATGTGTACGCCTGCTGCACGGACCCGACCATGGTGTCGTTCGATCTCGATGCAGTCGACCAGGCTTACGCTCCGGGCGTCAGTGCGCCTGCCGCCGGCGGTCTCGATCCCGCCCGCTGGCTGCACGGAGCGTACGCAGCCGGCGTAAGCCCCGCGGTCTGGTCAATCGACATCTGCGAGCTCAATCCGGTATACGACAGAGACAACCAGACGGCGCGGCTGGCCGCGTTAACTCTTTGGCACTTTCTGAGCGGGTGTGCCGCCAGGCATGTCCGAAGGGACGACCCTACGTCGCCCCTCGGGTTCGGTTAAACGGACATGCCTGGCGGCATGTCCCTACCGAATGGGCATCACCGGAGGTTATGTTTTCGCGGGTTCAGGTGTCTATTACGTCAAACGGCCACGATGCACCTGCCCTCACGGAAGACCATCCGGCTTGCCGGTCACGACTACGGAACGGTTGGCTACTACTTTGTCACAATCTGCATTGCAGACCGAAGACAGTCTCTTGGACACATGGATCGCGATCAGGTTGTCCTATCGTCCATCGGGATCGCGGCCGAAACGGAGCTACGTTGGCTTCCCGTACGATTCGATCATGTCGAGCTCGATTTATTTCGGGTGATGCCGGACCATCTGCATGCGATAGTTGGTCTTAGGGAAGCCTCTCCGGTTCAGATGAATTTCAGGCAATTCTCGAGTCCCCAACCACGATCCCTGTCGATGGTTGTCAACCACTTCAAGGGCACCGTCACGAGGTATGCCCGACACTACGCCGACCCGACCTTCGCGTGGCAAAGTCGGTTCCACGAGCGTTTCGTTCGAAACGAGAGGGAGATGGACGCGCTCCGCCAATACATCGACATGAATCCGAAACGGCGGTATTTCGATCATCTCGACCGGATTCGTAGGGACATGCCGCCAGGCATGTCCGAAATGACAACCCCGTAGACATGCCGTCCATGCATGTCCGCAGGGACGACCCCTACGTCGCCCCGGCGTGTCCAACGGATCATGCCTGGGCGGCATGTCCTTACGTCTCCCTGGGCGTGGTCAAACGGACATGCCTGGGCGGCATGTCCCTACGTCTCCCTGGGCGTGGTCAAACGGACATGCCTGACGGCATGTCCCTACACCGAAAACGACTCACCACACGCGCAGGTTCGCGCCGCCTGGGGATTGTTAAAATGGAAACCCTTGCCTTCCAGTCCCTCGGTGAAATCCAGCGTCGACCCTTCGAGATATAGATAGCTGTTCAGGTCGAGGATTACGCGGAGACCGGCGATCTCGGCCAATTCGTCCCCGTCGCGCCGGACGGTGTCCCAGCCAAGATCGTACGTCAATCCGGAGCATCCTCCGCTGACGACGCCGATTCGAAGAAAGGCGTTCTCTAAATCGACGCCTTCCTGCTCCGCGGCCGTCAGAATTCGACTGGCCGCCCGATCTGTGATGGATATGTTCACCGTATCAATGCCGTTGGTTGGCTTGTCCTACTGCTCGGCTGGCGGATGGGTTTCCTGGACGTCGAACGTCACGTTCGACATTCTTTCACTTGTAAACCCTGGTTTACAACCTTAGATTTAGTCTCAATAAGGAAAAAGGCCACCACACCGGCAGACTCGCCGTTGATCGCATGGGATACACAGAAGAAGAACTCGCCATCGACCTCAAGTCGAGCGAGTACAAGTACGGATTCGTAACGGACATCGAAAGCGAGCTCGCCCCGGCGGGTTTGAATGAAGATATTATCGCCTTCATTTCAGCCAAAAAGAACGAGCCCGAGTGGATGCTCGAGTGGAGGCTTCGCTCTTACCGCCACTGGCTGACCATGAAGGAGCCCTCTTGGGCTCACATCACATACCCGACGATCGACTTCCAGGCCATCCACTACTACTCGGCGCCAAAGAAGAAGCCGCAGTATGAGAGCCTCGACCAAGTCGATCCGGAACTCATTGCAACCTTCGAGAAGCTCGGTATTCCACTCCTGGAGCAGAAACTGCTGGCTGGAGTCGCCGTCGACGCGGTCATGGACTCCGTCAGCGTCGCCACCACGTTCAAAGAGGCCCTCGCTGAGCAAGGAGTCATCTTCTGCCCGATCTCCGAAGCCATACAGAAGTATCCCGAGATCGTTAGGAAATATCTCGGGTCCGTGGTTCCGTATACCGACAACTTTTACGCGTCGCTCAACTCCGCGGTCTTCACCGACGGATCGTTCTGCTACATCCCCAAGGGCGTCCGCTGCCCAATGGAACTCAGTACGTATTTCCGGATCAACGAGGCGAAGACGGGCCAGTTCGAGCGGACCCTCATTGTGGCCGAAGAGGGCAGCTACGTGAGCTACCTGGAAGGCTGCACGGCGCCGATGCGCGACGAGAACCAGCTGCACGCCGCAGTCGTCGAACTGGTCGCGTTCGAGGGCGCCGAGATCAAGTATTCGACCGTCCAGAACTGGTACCCGGGAGACAAGGACGGCAAGGGAGGGATCTACAACTTCGTGACCAAACGCGGCATCTGCGCCGGCGACCGGGCGAAAATTTCCTGGACGCAGGTCGAAACTGGGTCGGCAATCACCTGGAAGTACCCTTCCGTGATACTGAAAGGGGACGAATCCGTCGGCGAGTTTTACTCCGTTGCGGTGACCAACAATCACCAGCAGGCCGATACCGGGACGAAGATGATCCATCTCGGCAAAAAGACCCGCAGCACGATCGTCTCGAAAGGGATTTCCGCCGGCAAGAGCAACAACAGTTATCGCGGACTGGTGAAAATCGCGAAGAACGCCGCCAACGCCCGGAATTTCTCTCAGTGTGACTCGCTGCTTCTGTCTGACACCTGCGGTGCGCACACTTTCCCCTACATCGAGGTCAAGAACAACACGGCCACCGTGGAGCACGAGGCGACAACCTCGAAGGTCGGAGAGGATCAGATTTTCTACTGCAATCAGCGCGGCATTCCAACCGAGAAGGCGGTCGCCCTCATCGTGAACGGCTACTGCAAAGAGGTCTTTAACCAGCTTCCCATGGAGTTTGCCGTGGAGGCGCAGAAACTGCTCTCGATCAGTCTGGAGGGCAGCGTTGGATAAATCAATCGATACGTCGTCGAACAAGAGCTATATGCTGGAGATAAATGACCTCCGGGTCAGCATCGAAAACAAGGACATCCTCAAAGGCGTGAGCCTGGACATCGGTCCGGGCGAGATCCACGCCATAATGGGTCCCAACGGATCGGGCAAGAGCACGCTCGCCTCCGTGCTGGCCGGAAAGGAGGAGTTCGAAATTCAGGGCGGATCCGTGAAGTTCCGGGGTGAAGATCTGCTGGAGCGTTCGCCCGAGGAGCGCGCTCAAGCCGGACTTTTCCTCGCCTTCCAATACCCGGTCGAGATTCCCGGCGTGAGCATGACGAATTTTCTCCGGACGGCGCTGAACGAGGTGCGATCAGCCCGTGGAAAAGATCCGCTCGATGCCGTTTCGTTTCTCAAGCGGCTAAAGGAAATGGAATCCATGATGGAGGCCGACTCGACGCTGCGCAGCCGCTCAGTCAATGAGGGGTTCTCGGGCGGCGAAAAGAAGAAGATGGAGATCCTCCAGATGGCCATGCTCGAGCCAACCATGGCGATTCTCGACGAGACCGACTCGGGCCTCGACATCGATGCGCTGCGCACCGTGGCGGCCGGGGTGAACCAGCTCAGATCGCCAGAAAGGTCGTTCCTCCTGATTACACACTACGAGCGCCTTCTCGAATTCGTCGTGCCCGATTTCGTGCACATCCTGATGGATGGGAAGATCGTTCGCTCCGGTGATCGATCCCTCGCGCGCGAGCTCGAAGAACGCGGCTACGACTGGATTAAAGGTGAACTCTCTACAGAACAGCTTGCGTGATCGAGACATGGCGTCAACGCAGACAATCGACCGAAGTATAGCCGACGGACTGAGGGCCCTCCTGTCAGACCCCGCTTACGCCGTAGGCAGCAAGTGGCACCTGGCGCAGCGTCACAAAGCGTTGGCCAGATTCGAGAGCCTCGGTCTTCCTCACAAGCAGGAGGATTGGAAGTACACGCGTGTCACAACCCTCCTGCCCGACGGAGTCGTGCCGTCAAGGACGAGCGAAGTGGTCGTGCCGAACTCGATCCCCAAAATCGACGGCCTCGTGGTAACTCTCGAGAACGGCCGGCTGGTTTCCACGCCCGAGCACCTTCCGAAAGGAATGACCGTTTGCTCACTTTCGGAGGCATTGGAGCGCTTCCCCGAGCTCGTGGAAAAGTATCTGGATCGTTTGGCGTCGCAGGACGATGCGTTTGCAGCAATGAACATGGCTTCGACCGACGAGGCCCTGTTCGTCCTCATCGCAAAAGGAGTAAGCATCGCCCCCGCCCTGCACGTTCTGAACCTCTTCGGATCGGATCAGACGGCGATGCTGCACTCCCGGCAACTCATCGTCGTCGAGGAAGACGCATCTTTGACGGTCGTGGAACACGACGAACATTCCGGGTCGGCCCGATCGTTCACGAACGCGACCGTCGAGGTTGCAGTCGGTCCCAGAGGAAGGCTGAACCACTATCGACTGCAGCGAAAACCCGGCGCCGATCACGTCGACTCGACGGCTGTCAGGATGGACGCAGGCGCCACGTACAAGTCCTTCGTCGTTTCTACGGGCGACCGCGTCATCCGGAATAATCTCGACGTCGTCGTGGCAGGCCCGGGATGCGAAACGCACCTGTTCGGCCTCTTCTTCGCAGAGGGAAAAGCGCAAATCGACAATCACACATTGATCGATCACGCCGAACCCGACTGCATCAGCCGCGAGCTGTACAAGGGCATTTTGGCCGGAGACGCCGTCGGCACGTTCCGCGGCATGCTCCTGGTGAGAAAGGACGCCCAGAGAACGAGCGCCTTTCAATCGAATCGTAACCTCCTCTTGTCGGAGACGGCATCAGTGAATGCGCTCCCGCAGTTGGAGATCTACGCCGACGACGTCAAATGCTCCCACGGGGCAACGACCGGACTGCTCGAGCCGGACGCGCTTTTCTACCTTCGGGCACGAGGCATTCCTGAGCGCCGCGCACGTCGCATGCTCGTGGAAGCGTTCATGGCCGAGATTACAGATGAGATCGAAGAGTCGGTCGCGCGAGGAGTTGTGACCGACGTGCTGACAAAATTCCTTGCAGGCGTTCGCGAAACCGCGTGAATCCGACTGAATCATATCATTCCCTTGCCACGACGTCGCTGGACATTGAGGCCATTCGGCAGGATTTTCCGATTCTGCAGCGAACGATCAACGGCCACCCGCTCGTTTACCTCGACAACGCTGCCACGTCGCAGAAACCGCAAGTCGTGCTCGATTCTATCGTCGGATACTACACCTCCGTCAACAGCAACGTCCACCGCGGAGTACATCAACTCAGTCAATTGTCAACCGATGCGTTCGAGGCCGCCCGGGAAGCCGTTCGCCGGTTTATCCGCGCTGCGAATGATTATGAGATCGTCTTTACGCGGGGAACGACAGACTCCGTCAATCTCGTCGCCGGAACGTTCATTCCCACCTTCCTGGGTCCGGGCGACGAGATACTCGTTACCGAGGTGGAGCATCATTCCAACATCGTCCCGTGGCAAATCGCGGCGAAGAGAGTCGACGCCGTCGTCCGGACAGTCCACGTCGGTCAAGACGGCATTGTCCGAGCCGAGCAGGTCGCCGCCGAGCTCACGGATCGCACGAAGTTCGTAGCGGTGACGCACGTGTCGAATTCACTCGGCACCGTCAATGACGTGCGATCGATTGCCGACACAGTGCACCGCGCGGGCATCCCGCTGCTTGTCGACGGAGCGCAGGCGGTTCCCCACATGGCTGTGGACGTGGTCGCTCTCGACTGTGACTTCTACTGTTTCTCGGGCCACAAGATGTTCGGCCCGACCGGCATCGGAGTCCTCTACGGCAAAGAGGACTGGCTCGACCGCCTGCCCCCGTACCAGGGAGGCGGAGGCATGATTGATCGCGTGACAATCGATGGAACGACGTTCGGAGACCTCCCGCACAAGTTCGAAGCAGGAACTCCCGACATGTCCGGCGCCGTAGGCCTCCAGGCTGCCGTCGAGTACATGGAGTTCGTGGGGCTCGACGCGATCGAGGCTTATGAAACCGAGCTTGTCGCCTACACCTCGGCGTCCCTCAAATCAGTCGAGGGGCTGCGGATTCTCGGCGCCGATGCGCCCAAGGCCGGCGTCTTTTCCTTTCTGGTCGGCAACGCCCACCCGTTCGACACGGGGAGCCTCCTCGACCAACTTGGAATTGCCGTGCGCACAGGGCATCACTGTAATCAGCCCCTCATGGATCGGTTGGAAATTCCGGGCACTGTGAGGGCAAGCTTGGCCCTCTACAACACACGAGAAGACGTGGATCGGCTCGTCGACGCGCTGAATAAGGTCCGCGTCATGCTGATATGATTCCCGAACAGACCATACTGGAGATCGAGGAGGAAATCGTGGAAGAGTTCTCGCTCTTCGACGATTGGATGGATAAGTACGCATACCTGATCGACATCGGAAAGGACCTGTCGGATCTGGATGAGGCGTACAAAGTCGACGCGTTCAGGGTTAAGGGGTGCCAGTCCAATGTCTGGCTTCGGTCGTGGACCGACGCCGGTCGCGTTTACTTCGCCGCAGATAGCGATGCGATGATCACGCGCGGACTCGTCGGCCTTCTGGTGCGCGTTTTGAGCGGCCAGCCTTCAGAGGACGTCGCAAACGCCCCGCTTCATTTCGTCGACCGGATCGGATTGCGCCGGCATCTGTCGGCGAACCGTTCGAACGGGTTGTCGGCCATGATCGGCCGGATGAAGGCCACCGCGGCCATGGCCGGAGAAACCGCTAATGAGGCACTATGACGGATCCAACATCTGAATCCACGGCTGTGACCGAATCGGATGTCGTCGAGGTTCTGAGGTCGATCTACGATCCTGAGATCCCCGTCAATATCTACGATCTCGGTCTGATTTACCGTATCCACTTTCCGTCCGACCGTGAGCTTCACATTCTGATGACGCTCACGGCGCCGGGATGCCCGGTTGCGGGTACATTCCCGCAGACCATCCAGTACAGGCTCATGACGGAGCTGGATCTGGATGACGTACAGGTCGAGCTGACGTTCGAGCCTCCCTATCGGCCGGACATGATGACCGAGGAAGCCCGGCTTGAACTCGGCTTTATGTAAGAACAAGGAGCCATGAACGATCAAGAAGCAACGCGAACCCATTCCCTCATCCCGACGCTCGATCACGTAGTCAGCGAGGCAGAACGGGCGCACATCCAGCGCGTTCTCGACGTGATGAAGGGCAACGTGTCTGAGACGGCGGTTACGCTCGGACTAACGAGGCAAGGGCTTTACAAGAAGATGAAGCGACTCGGTATCCGCGAGGAAGCGTGAGAAACGCTGAATGGAACGCTAAACGAGAAACGAGAAACGGAACGCTAAACGCTAAACGAGTTCCGTAGGGGCAGCCCATAGCCCAACGCTCTCGATTCGGTCGGATACAACCATTGCAGCGTCGGCCTGCCCGTTCGAGGTACGCCGGCCGCCGAACCGACGAGATCGCTAATCACCTCCAAATCGGATATCGTCACTGAGCTCGTTCGTGTCGCTCCCCGTGGTCGCCAGGCCCAAGTTGCGGAGTACCTCACCGCAGGCCGCAATTCCGTCCGACAGCCCCTTCGTCATTTCCTCATTCGCGATCCCTCGGCGAATCAGATCAACGATTTCGATCCAGCGATCCTCCGGCACGACCGCATTGATGCCCTTGTCGGCAACGACTTCGATCCTTCGCTCCAAGATCGACACGTAGAGAAGAATTCCGGTGCGCGCCACAGTTTCCATCATGCCCTCGTCCAGGAACTCGCGTTTAGCATGGTCTCGAACTTGTTTCGCGAGCATCGCCCGACCGGCGAGCGTCCGGAAGAGCCATCCGCTTCTTTGCGCCAGAAAAGCACAGGCCAGCGCACAGGCGCCGGACAGCGCAATTCCGAACCAGGGCGACCACAGCCAGCTTCTTCCCCACCCCGGCCACCAAGTTGCCAGAACGGTCCAGACAATGATCGAAAGCGCAAGGCCGATCGCTCCCCCGCGCCACAAGACCGACTCATAGAAACCGCTCCTGGGGACTACGAAAACCACGATCTCTCCCGGGGTGCCCTTTTCGGCCTCTCCGACGTGCTGTCGCAGCAGGTCAAGATCCGAATCTGACAAGGGACGTGCTGGGTCCTTCGTGTTGGGTCCTGAGTCTTTGGTCATGGCTTCACTCTTTGTCATCTCGGGACCCCCACCTGTCATCCCGAGCGTCAGCGAGGGACCCCGCCTCCTATCGATCGCAGCAACGGGTCCCTCGCCGCTACGCTCCTCGGGATGACGGGTGTGACACATCCCTCACTCTGTTCGTAATGACGGTTGTCCCAACTCGTTCAGCACCAGCTTCGCTCTTTCGTGCGCCGGTTCGCCGGGCGCCGACAACTGCATCACCTTTCGGAACAGCCGAACGGCCTCTTCGGTCCGCCCGATCTGCGCCAGCATAACGCCCCTATTGAAATTGGCCTGCACGTGATTGGAGTCGGCCTGAAGGACCTGATTCGTGTTCTGGATCGCCAACATCGGGCTGGACGGATCGTTCAGGTAAGCGACTCCGAGATCGGTGCGCACGTCGAGATTGCTTCCGTCGAGCTCCAGCGACTTCTCGTAGGCCCTCGCTGCACGCTGGGCCGCTTTGACCCGTTCAGGTCCGGACTGACCCTCCATCCAATCGAAATGCATGTTACCGGCGGTGGCCCACGCCTCCGGTGTGTTGAGCTCGGCGGCGAGCGCTTCTTGCTGGCGTCCCGCCAAATCGAGCCGACCGGCGCCTGCATATGACTGGACGAGTTCCTCCAGAAGCGCCTGCTTGCGTGGCGGGTCCGCTTCGCCGGCAATCGCGGCCTTCGTCGCTGAAAGACTGCTCGCGAGACCGGCATCTTCCGGGAGATAAGAGTCGATATCGGAGCCGGATGAGGCAGCCGACGGCGCGCTCTGCGGCACAATTGGAGGCGAATTGGACGGGTCGCCGGTCAGCACCGACAGCAGGTAAAGCGCGACCACTGCGGCA
>DATKEJ010000165.1:0-5519 GCA_035512315.1 Rhodothermales bacterium
CCATCGTCATACGCCTGGGCCATCGCCGTAGTGAAGTCATACGATGCAGACCCCGACGTAAAATCGACGGCCGCAGCGCTCATGACGCTCATGTGGTTTCGATGCCGAACAACCAAGTAGTAACTCTCTGCCGGCAGACCACCGAACAATGGGGTCGAGCCATCGGGCGCGACGACAGAGCCATCCTCGAGAACGAGCGCGGCTTGCTGGGCGACCTGCGACGCGTCGCTCGTCGTCGACCGCAAACTCATCAGAACCCAGTCAATCACACCGGGCGCGAAGCTCGCAACCGATTCGGATCCTGCATACGCAAGATGGGTTCCGGCGTATAATGAGCTATCGTACGGCTGTTCGAGGGGACGCGCATTTCCGAACAGCACGGGGATGCTCATTTGGCCCCCGCCGAACGGTCCTTCGAGAAACACCTTGGCGGTAACCTCGATGTCGATCGTCTGGGCGCCCGTCCACAAGATCCGTGTCTCAGACCATCCTCCCGGACCGAAGGAATTGGAAGACTGAACGCGCCAGAAGTGTTGGCCCTCAGATAGAGCCGCATTCTTTCCGGCGGGCGTGTAGTCGGTCGAGGCGAGGCCGGCGACGTCGATTTCTGTGGATGAGAAATCAGCAGTGGTGGACACCTGGATCCGATAGGTATCGGAGTATGTCGACGGGTCCCAGTCGAACGTAGGTGTCGTGCCGACAGATTCCGCGGAGTCTGCAGGAGACACCAGTGCCACGTGGCGCGCGGTGCCGGGCTCGATCGGGAAGCCCGGTGTCAGGTCGCGGCCGTCGAAGGCAGGGTAGGTCGTCGCGTACCGATTGCATTTGAAGTAAAGATTCGAGAAATCGGCGGGTATCTCGCCCTGCGCATGCAAGCCGGAGTTTGCGATGGGATTCACGTAACGCCAGACTTCGACGCTGTCGTTCGTGACTTCGAAGATGTTGCCGCCCGCCCCATTGCAGACCAGCGTGTTTCCGTTCGGCAGCCTCTGAGAGCCCGATACGGCCCGCCCGATGAAATCCTGCGGGTTGGCGGCTCCGTAGCTCCATGTGAAGCCGGCAGGTCCGTGTGAATTCGGAGACACCGGAGCCGGATACGACCCGTCGCCGAGGACAGGCGTAATCAGTTCGTCTACGGTAGAGTAGTCGTTCTCCGGGCCGGGCGGATCGGCCGGGTTCCGGTTGTTGAAAATGAGCAGGTTCCCCTCGCCTTGAAGACCGGGGCCGATCCAATGGACGTCGTGCTGGAAGAAAAGCTTCTGATCGTTGCTCGTCCCGCGACCGTACATCTGTGGGTTTCCCCACCGGTAAAGCAGGTCGCCGCCCATTCCGTGCGTACCGCCCGAGTGCCCGGCCGCCTCAGCGGTTGTGGTGCTGTGATCGATGATCCAGAGCTCGTTAAACGTGGGCGTGCTCAGGGCGATCTGGTCGAGATCAGGATTGTAAGCGATTCCGTTCACGTGTGCCCAGTCACTGTTTCCGGAAAAGGTCTGGCCGATATCAATCAACTCGGGATGGTCGGCGACGACGCCGAAGTTCGCCTTTGTATTATCGAAATCCTGAATCAGGTGGTCCCACATGTGCCACTTCCAGACGATGTTACCCGTGTTGAGACCTGTGGGCTCGACTTCGATGATGTGGTCGGGCCACAGCTCGTGATTTTGGATTCCGGCTGTGTCGCCGCCGGCGGCAATGATTGCGGCAGCGTCTTTTCGCTCCCACGCGATCATCAGCACATTGCCGTTCGGCATCGGCTCGATGTCGTGATGCAGCCGATGCTCGGTGCTCAGATAGGTGTAATCCCAGAGCAGGTTACCGTCCCAGTCGAACATCTTGACGGTGCTCGTACTGCCGGGCGCATCGATTCCGGTAGTTCCGCCGTGGTTCTGCGTCTTGACGAGCGTCCCATCTTCAAGCAGATAGGCATGTTTCAGCGGAGATCCGCCAGTTGACCAGCTGTGGACAACGCGTCCCCAGTTGTCGAGCAGGTAGGTTGTGTCGGAGGGAAACGGAGAAAAGAGCGTGTAACCCTCGAACGACGCGCTCTCATCGTTGTTGATCAGCCCCACAGTGGGCTGCCCAACGCTTGTGGACGCGAAAAACAGGAGCAGAACCACCGAAGTCGACGTCGCGACTGAAAGCGAGTGGGTGCTCGATCGAACCGTTTCAAAACACACACCGGCGCCACGGTACACACGGCGGGATTGGCCAGAAATCATGACTTTACCAGTTTGGCGGCGCCAACTAGATGGCTGATTCCTTCCTCTGACCGGCCAATTGGTGACCGCAGGACGAGGCCACGATTAAGGCATCGAATTAAGCCCTTCAGGCAATAACGATGGCCGCCGCGCCCCCGCGACGGAAGATGAAAACCTCCAGTGACACCTGTGTTGCTTCCGGGATGTCTGGAGGAAGATAGGGTCTTGGAACGAAAAAAAGAGTCATGCCCGAACTTTATGGATCCCGACTCGGGCCCGGTGACGCCGGCCACGGCATCCGGCACAGATCCTTAATACTCCACCTCGTCTTCGAACCACAGTCACATTTTGATGCCGTATCATAAAGACATCTAAACGACGAAATCGCTAAGAACATGAAGCGGTATCATTTGACTTTGCCGGCGCTCCTTTTGCTGGCGTCCTGCGGTGGCGAAAAGCCGGTGCGACCCCTCATTACCGTTGACGGCCCGATCTCCCACGAGGTCGCCGTTTCCGTTCGAATGAACGATCTCCGTTCTCACCTCGGCGACCAGACGTACTTTCGAGTCTCCGACGCCGCTGATCCATCCTCTCTTGTGCCGCACCAGCTCGATGACCTCGACGGTGACGGAAGCGCCAACGAGGTGTTCATTCTCATCGGGCCCTCCGACGACCCGCTCAGAATGACCGTGCAACCGTCGGAGACGCCGGCAGACTTGCCGAGTCGGACCCAGGCAGTGCTCGCCGTCAGGCAGGACGGTCGATTCGAGGATGGGGCGTACGTGGAAGGCAGCGACTACGTGAGCGTCCGCTCGATCGAAGTGCCTGCGGAGCAGGAGCAGGACAGCGACTGGGCGATGTACGAGGGACCCGTCTGGGAGTCGGATCTCGTCGGATGGCGGTACTACCTCGACGATCGCAACCGGATCGACATCTTCGGGAAGAAGACGCCGGATCTCGTGCTGCACGAGCATTACGAAGACTATCACTCCATCTCTGACTGGGGAGCCGACATCCTGAAGGTCGGCGAGTCGCTCGGCATCGGGTCCGCCGCCATTGAAACGGACAGCGGACCGAAAGTGATCGACAATGCCGCAACGAGACGGGTGGATATTGTCGCGAATGGACCCCTCAGGTCGATCATTCGGACTACATACAGCGGCTGGATGGTTGGCGACAGGTCACTCGACGTCGTCTCGGAACTCGAGAATCGCGCCGGCCAGAGATGGACCGAACACCGGCTCGACTTGTCCGGAGACACGGCCGGTGTGGTCATGCTTACGGGCATCGTCAAGCATCCCGACGCGCCCAACCTCGTCTCCGGAGAGGAGGAGGGTATTTTCTTTGCCTTCACCTATGGGCCGCAGACGGATCAGGGACACGGATTGGGTATGGCAGTACTCGTACCGCCGGATTACGCGCCCGAGTTAGGAGCGCCCGACTCGCTCACGCACCTGGTCAGGATGACTCCCCTCGACGGCCGGGTTGGATACCGCTTTCTGGCGTCCTGGGAGTTGGAGCCCGATTCTGCAACCAGCCCCGGCGCATTCGAGGCATTGGTGAAGTGGGCCGCATCAAACTGGGCGGCGGAGCGTGCGACGTGGGTCACCATCCATTGAGGGCGGACACATGGGACACAGTTTCCGCCTCGACGGAAGGAACGCGCTCGTAACGGGGGCCAGCCGCGGTTTAGGGCAGGCCATGGCATGGGCGCTCGCAGAGGCGGGAGCCGATGTGGTCTGCGCAAGCAGTTTGCCCGGCGGGACAGACGAGACGGCCGACCGGATTCGCAGCCTCGGACGCATGGCGTGGCAGGTCCATGCCGATTTGTCGAACAGCGACGCAGTCGCGTCGATGGCGCGTTCAGCCGAGGAACATGCCGGCCACATCGACATCCTCGTCAACAACGCTGGGACGATACGCCGGCATCCGGCAATCGATTTCCCGCGAGACGACTGGGAGCACGTCATCGAAACCAACCTGAATGCCGTCTTCGACCTGTGTAAACATTTCGGACGGCGGATGGTCGAGCGACGCAGCGGGAAGATCATCAACGTGGCGTCTCTGCTCTCATTTTCGGGAGGTATCACCGTGCCGGCCTACACCGCGAGCAAGCACGCTGTGGCAGGCCTCACCAAGGCTCTGGCGAATGAATGGGCGGCTCACAACGTACAGGTAAATGCGATCGCCCCCGGTTATTTCCGGACCGACAACACGCAGGCATTGCAGGACGATCCCGAGCGATCCGGCGCCATCTCCGCTCGGATTCCGGCCGGACGATGGGGCGACCCGGAGGATTTGGGCGGCGCGGTCGTCTTCCTCGCGTCGGATGCGAGTAACTATGTGAATGGCCACGTTCTGGTCGTCGACGGAGGCTGGATGGCTAGATGATGGCAGATGGAAGATGGAAGATGGCAGATGGCAAATGGCAGATGGAGGATGGCAAATGGCAAATGGGAAACGTCGCTGTCCCCCTCAGCGAGGGGGCGGCTGAGCGCGACAAGCTGCTTCTTCGCCGCAAACTCCAGTGGAGCGCTCAGCCGGGGGTGGTCACGGGCGGCCGAGACTCAGTGACTCGAACCCCTCGTTGCCCGGATGGTGCCGTTGCTTTGTTTGAGTGCGCGTACTCGCTCCTTGGGGCGAACCTCGAACCCCGAACCCCGAACCCCGAACCTCGAACCCCGAACCCCGAACCCCGAACCCCGAACCTCGAACCTCGAACCTCGAACCCCGAACTAAAGAATGATAGAACCCAAGCTAATAGGTGATTTCAAGACCGCCGGCCCGAAGACCCCGCAGCAGCGCCGAACCGATGGCCGCGCGGTAGTCCCCGGGTCGGACGAGCTTCGAACAGTCGAGCTTTTCGACTGTGTGCCGGAGCTTAACCACCGCGCCGAGATCGTGACCGGAGAGAACTCGTCACTTCACTTTCTGAGATTCGCGAGGATCGCCCTCGATCCCTCGGTGCCGGGGTATACACCCGTGGCAATGACTCTCGGCGATGACGAGGAGGCTCTTTTCTACGTGAACCGTGGCTCCGTCCGACTTACGGCAGGAAACCAAATTTACGACCTCGGTCGGGGCGACGTGCTTTATGTCGGTCTTGGGGAGGAGGTGCGCGTCGAATCTGCGACCGAACCGTGCGACGTGAGCGAATACCGGGCCGTTAAGTGTCACACCAAGTATCCCGTTCAGCTCGTCCGCCATTCCGACATCGAGGGTACCAAGCTGGCGGCCGATCTCGGATCCAAGCGGCCGATGTCGAAGAGGACAGTATTCAAGCTCGTCGATCAAAACGTCCAGGCGTGCCGCCTGCTGTTC
>DATKEJ010000166.1:0-4174 GCA_035512315.1 Rhodothermales bacterium
GTCTTTACCTCTGTCCCGGACCTCAGGAGAAAGCTCATGCGTTACATCCGCCAATACAACAAGGTCCCCAAACCTGTGAAGTGGAAATACTTCGACCCGACACGACGCCTTACTCCCAGTTCAGCTGTTACAGTCCACTAGTGTCCAGATGGGCGCGGCGTGCTCGACCCGGACAGCGGGACGTCGGCACGTCGCCAGCCCGACATGGAAGTCGAACCTCGAAAACGTACAACGAACAAGAGGGGAGACCATGACTTCTTTTCAATTCAACATCGCTCGTTATTCTCGTCTCAGCCGTTTGCTGACCGCTGTGCTAGCAATGCTTCTCGCGGCGCCGATTCTTGCCCAAGACGCAGCGAGCCTGGAAGCCGCAGTAAGGGATTTCTACGACAAGCTCAACGATGAAGATCCGAGTTTCGCGGATTACTATCTTCCTGAGGCAGACTCTTTTCCGAGGACTGGCCTGATACTCGGCCCCTTCCCTGACTCGGTGACCGCCCGAGAAAACATCGAGAGCGGGCTGGACTTCGAGGTCGAGCTCCACCATCTGGACACTCGAATCTTCGAGGACACCGGGATCGCTACTTACTACACGACGGGGACGACAACCTATCCAGATGGGGTGATCCTGACAGGAACCCATCGAGCTACCCTGGTCACGGTCTGGCAGGGCGGGCGCTGGCGTATCGTGCACGGCCACCTGTCTGAGCTCAAGACCCTGCCCGAATAGTTATCTCGTCGCGACGATTGATAAGGAGAGGACATGCCCAGGATCGTTCTGACTGCACAGGTGGAAGACCCATCGACTTGGGAACAGAAATACCGGACGCACCGTGACCTCATGGAGCTCGGGAACCTCGGTTCCGTGCATTACACCGTAACGGATGACGGAATCGTGATGTACATGAAGGTTGACGAGCTCGACGCGTACATGGAATTCATGGGATCCAAAGCTGTGGCTGATGCCATGAAAGAGGATGGCGTCAAGCGTGAGACCGTGAAGGTCCATGTGTTAGACAAGGAGTTTTCCGGCTAGGTGATCGCCGTCGATTTGAGAACGACGATAAAGAAGCTGAGAAATGACCCGTTCTTATAAATCGCAGAGCAATACCTTCAATGATCTAGGACGCAGAGGGTGGGTCAGTTTTCGATGCAAGAACTCGCCGTGCTTGGCTCAAATTTCGGCGCAAATCAACAGGGCAAGATCGACCCAAGGATGCTATGTAGTGAATTCAGCGTCGACGGGCGTAAACTAATCGAGCTAGCCCAAACTAAAAACAGACGATAAGGGGAATTATTATGTCTATCGCAACATGTACGTTCAGGCTTATTGCGTCGGTACTGTGTATCGGTGCGTTCGTTTTGGCTGGAGAATCTGCCGTAGCGGATGACGCAGTCACTGCTGCCGGCGAGCAGTACAAGGTCGAATTCGAGAACGAGAAGGTGCGTGTTCTCCGTGGCACATATGCGCCCGGTGCGAAGGCTGCTATGCACGAGCATCCAGACGCGGTGGTATTCCAGGTAACTGGTGGGCACCTGATGATGACGCTTGCCAACGGAGAGACCGTCGATGCGGAGGTCGTCGCAGGCAACGTCGGTTGGTCAGACGCCACGATGCATGAAGTGACGAACGTCGGCGATGAGCCGTTGGAGGTGATTATCGTCGAATTGAAGGACTAGGACGACCGAGCGGCGTTCTCGAGTGAGTTTTTAGGGCCGCTCGTCTTATGAAAGTCTTATAGGCGGGCGACGGACGCTTAGCCTGTCGCCTGCCACTTCGGCGGTGACGAGCGGTAGTCGTGAACCAGGCCGAGCTGAACGACAACTTATGGCCGAGCCGGATCGGCCCAACGCCGCCGATAGGGTGTTGGCTTGACTAAGCCGATAACAATGACAACGGAGGGGGGCTAATTCATGTCGAACAAGACCGAGAAATTCACAGAACAGGATGCTGCCGCGATTCGAAGTATTACGGACGTACATCTACAGGCGGTCCGCGAGCACGATCCAGAGGCCTTTCTTGCCACGTGCACAGATGACATCGTTTTTCTTCCGCCAGATCACGCTGCCGTAGAAGGCCGGCGAGCATGCCGTGACTATTTGGAGGGTTTCCCGACTCCGAGCACTTTTGCGGCCAAGTTCGACGATATCGAAGGTGGGAATGATCTGGCCTTTTCCCGTGGTCGCGCAACGGCTGAATTCGACGATGGAACAACGACCTTCAGATGGCTCGCTATCTTTCGCAAGCAGCCCGACGGCTCTTGGAAGATGGTGAGAGACATTTGGAATACTGACTAGCCCGGGTTGAGACGACGCGTGTTTTGTCCTTAAACGGGAACTAAAGGGGGGAAGTAATGGACGTCAAACGACTGGTCATAGGTACTGTCGTCGGCACGGTGGTGCTGTATGCGGTCGGCGAGCTGCTCTGGGGCATGCTGTTCGCCGACTTCTTCGAAGCGAATACCGGATCGGCAACCGGAGTCTCCCGTGAAGAGTACATCCTCTGGTCGCTTGTGCTGGGTGAGCTGCTCTATGCGCTAGCCATCAATCTCGGGCTCGAGCTACAGCAAGGTACGAAAACGATCGCAACGGGCCTCATTGTCGGCGCAGTCATCGGCGCGCTCGCCTGGGGCATCGCGGACTTCACGCACTACGGGGTGAACAATGTCCGCAATCTGACTGCGACGGTGGCAGACGTCGTTCTCGAGGGCGTCCGCGGCGGCGTGACCGGCGCCATAGTCGTCACCGTGCTCGGATTCGTCGGCAGCGGGAGAGCTCCAACCTAATCTGAATTGCGCAGTCTCGGGCGGCGTCACGGGATCTTGGCAGGCGCCGCCGGCTGCGGTATCCAGTCGTCGGGAGCGATGGCCGCGATAAGCGGCATCCGGTCCACACGCGCCCGAGAACCAGTGGGGTGCTCTTTATGCTCACGAAACGTTGCCTTCGGCAGACAGATGGCCACTCATACTGGCCATTGAACGTCCGGCCGGCCCGGGCCGGCCAAGTTCCGAATCAGGCAGCGGCTGGTAGCTGATGCAACCCTCGGCAGTGAGATTCCCATCGGTAATCGTTGAGCTTTGCGATCGTTCGGCCCCGATTTGTGGCTTTCGCATCGGGAGTGATGGCGTTGTGCCCGACTGCGTTCCGACAGACTCACGATGGCCAGGATGCCGGCGAGATCGCCGTAGAGGCCGATCCGCAAGCCTTCTCACCCGACATCGGGGGCGAGGACTATCTTCTCGATCGAGCGGGCGCGCGAGCATGCCGGGCGGAATTCGTACGGTCCGCCAAGCCTGTTCGAAACCGAAGCGAAACAGGACGGAACTGAGGGAAAGTGGCGGACAGCGTGAGCTGAACTTATTGATAAAACTGAAAACACCAAGCGCCTTTTAATCCGATGGTCGTAGGTTCGATCCCTACACGGCCCACCAATGAGAACAAGGGTTTACAAATGTTGCGGTGTTAAGTACCTGTCCGCCAAAAGGCCGTTGTCCGCCACGTTTCGCTCTGAAAGCCAGTGTTTGCCTGCGACCACCCATCCACGAGGTCCAGTAGCGTTCGGCCATATCCTCCTACGATGCCCGGCAGTTCTCCCATCGGCGCCCCGCCGATCCACCGGACACTTGACTGTCGGTCGTGCGCTCCATTGCGATCGCTTGGAAGAAAGTGACCATTCAACGACTCGAATACGTCCGACGACGGCCGGTCGGATGATATAGTTTTCGCTCCGGGCATGGGACCGGGTTCGACCCTGGGCATGTGAAAACTCGTTTCGTTTTCGATTATGAAGCGAGCCACCAAATCTTAGCCGATTTTCGTTTTTGACCGCGTCAGATTCTGTTTGTCGATCGATCTTTCTGAGGGAAATTCGCGATCGGATATCGCGGCCGGTGTGCGCACTCATGCAGCGAGGTGGGATTGAGCGGCAATAGCGGCCTTTTCAGGCCGCCTGCATCCTTTCGATCAGTCCTTTCGTCCCGAAAAGATTGATCATGCGTTTCAAGTTGTAGGCGAGCACATGCAGACTCATTTCCGGCATCGAAGGACCCGTGACCCAGGCGCGGCGGGAGTTTGATGCCGAAGACTTTGAACAGGCCTCGGATCTCGTTCTCGAGATCGATGCACTTGCTCATCACCGCCTTACGGCTGGACAGCAGAGCCCGGATCCGATGGC
>DATKEJ010000167.1:0-6582 GCA_035512315.1 Rhodothermales bacterium
CCCGGTCGTGCGGACTTTCGGAGTGAGACGCTCGACGGTCACCGGCGCCGTGCTGTAATTGATTCGCTGGAGTGCGACCGGATCGATTCTGACGATTCCGGCATCATCGCTGGGATCCGCACTCTCTGGAGCGTGTTCGTAAACCGGGATCAAATCCATGCCCATCCTCGATTTACCGGGTTTGTCGTAGATCTCATTCGGATCCATGGGCGCCCGCCAGTAGAGGATCTTGGGCTCTGTCTGATTCGGGTTGGCCGATTCCTCGGCGCCGGCGTCCCACATGCCCGCCGTCGACGTACCCAGGTAGTAAAACAGACCGGCCGTCGCGAGGAAGACGGCTCCAATCACAAGTCGTCGCTTTGAAGTAGCCATTGTTACTCTCCTCCGCTTTCAGTGAATACCGCTATGGAGGCGCCGACCGTGCGCTCTAGCTCGGCGATCGCCACCGCATAGCGTTCGATCGTCTCTTCCACCCTGTCGCGGAAGGAAAACAGCGTCCTCTCCGCATCGAGCAGATCGAGAAATCCAGCCCGGCCGGTCGTGTAGTCCGATAGAGCGACTTCGACGGTTGTCTGCGCCTGGGGAATCAGTGATCCGCTCAACAGCTTCATCTGCTCTGACTCTCTTTCGATTCTCGAGGTCAGATCGTCGACCCGGGTCCGCACGTCCGTTTCGATTGCAATGCGATCGAACTCGAGCTGCAGTCTTTCGATCTCTGCGCCTGCGACTCCGGCGTTTATGTTCCCCCCGAAGAGAGGAATGCGAACGGTTGCTCCAACCATCAGCGCGTCGCGGCCGTCCGCCGCAACGGGAATCGGCTCTTGAGCGATGCCGATATAGGAAACGTGCAGGCCGAGGTCGGGCAGCCATGCTCTCTTTGCCAGCGCGATTTCCGCCTCTTTGCTCCGGGTCAATGCGTCGAGAAGGGCGACCTCAGGACGACGGGCCATTGCCGAATCGGCAATCACGTCGGAGGGGACCTCCGGCGGGTCTCGAAGCTCAACCATACCTTCCGGTTCAATTCTGATCGGACGATCGTCGTTCTGCAGTCGTGCCAGCATCTTCTCCGCAGTTCGCCGATCGGCCTCGAGTGCGGCAATTGTCGCATCGAGGTTGCTGCGCTCAAGTTGCGACTTAAGAATCTCCTGCTGGTGTCCCAGTCCGACTTCGTAGAGCGATGTGGCTGCCTCCTCGAAGTCCTTCAGGCGATTTTGGAACTCACGCGCGAGCTGCAGTTGGCGATCAATTCGGTAGAGCCGGTAGTACGCTCGCTTGGCCTGGAAGACAAGTTGATTTTCGAGTTCGGCCGCGGCGAAGGAGGCGGCCGTGGCATCCGTCGATGCCACGTTCTTTTCACGGCGGATTTTGCCGGGAAACGGTAAATCCAGTTCCCCCCGAAGGATCCACTTCTGCGATCCTCTCGCCGTGAAGACGGGCCGTGGTAAGTAGCTGAAACTGACACTAGGGTCGGGTAGACTTACCTCGCGCTCTCTTTGAAGATGGATCTCGGCGGCCAGGCGCGATGCAAGCAAGCCTGGATTTCTTGCCCGCACGGAATCGACAATTTCTTCAAGGGAAATGGCGATACCCGCATCCGTCGGAAAATCGTTCTGGGCTCGCACGGTCATCGTGCCGCAAGCGGAAATAGCGCAGACGATGAGTGCGGTGTAGATGCCTCGAATAGACAACATTGATTACCTGATCAAAGGTGAACCGGTCCACTACGTTGGGATTGAGTCATGCTGGGCCGTACGAATGGCCCCAGCCTCGCAAAACGTCGTGCGGGTCTTAGATCAGGAAGGACGAAAGAAGGGCTTGGCGATCCGTCGAAACGAGATCGGGCGGCGGTTTAGGGCGGATTTGTGAGAAACCGGTCGAACGATACCGTGCCTCGAAATCGACGGCGGTGCAAGCGTCGGTCGGATGGGAAGAGACGAGCGGTAACGATACTTTCGAAGGCAGGTTCTGTGGCGATTCGAAACAGCAAGCGCTGGTTCCCATGCAACAGGAGGTTATCGTCGGTTCGTCGCAACAGTCCATATGGACCGGCGCCTGGACGTAGCGAATTCCCAAAGCGCCGAACACGAACGTCAGGCAAACGATCCCGCGCAGAATGGCCGTCAGGATGGCGGCGTATTGATTCAAGGTCGTCCTCTCAGGAGGCGGTCGGGTGGATTCCGGACTGGATCCGGGAAGTTCTGATGAAACAGTCTCATTATACGATTCACGCCGCAGTGATTCGTTACAATGTCGGTGGGCGAGGGAGTAAGCATTCAGAGCAGAGCCGTATTTCCATCTTGTCCTGAGCCCGCATAAGCGCTCGAGAGCGTACCTGCTACCTCCAAATCAGATGCAGAAAATGGTGTTTTTACCCAGCCGAAGGCGCCACATCAGGCGGCCGAGCCACGATGGTTTAGATGGTTGAGAGGGGATCGAAGGCATCAACGCCTCCAGCGGAGGTCCTCGGAAGACGAAAATCTCGATCCTGCCGAACTCCTTTAGATCCTCCATACGAATTCCGGGATTAAGTCGTAAAACCGACCTACTTCACAGATGCGTTCGGGCCCTCAATGTTAGTGCCACCTCCTGATCTGAACAGCCGGCCGCGGTTGTAATCCCTTCGGGAGCTGTAACAAATTCGACGATGGAACTACTGAGCTTGAAGGAGGAGAATCGATGATCAAGATCGCTGAAACCGGTAAAGACAGCCTGGCCAGCAAGCCGCCGGCACCCTTGCTGGAATCGACGATTACGTGCCCGAATTGCGGAAAGCAGTTCACGGAAACGATGCCTGTGAATGCCTGCCTGTTCTTTTGGGACTGTCCGTTCTGTGACGCCCTGTTGCGACCGAAGGAAGGTGCTTGCTGCGTTTTCTGCTCCTATGGAAGTGTCCCTTGTCCGCCGGTTCAGCTGACCGGGTTATCGAGTACTCCACAACTTTGACGAGTCGTTTTTCACCGTCGAGATGACATTCGCCGAGAATCCGTCGGTGGGCAAAATCGACGGGTTGCTGGTACCCGATTGTCATGCGGCGCTAACGACTTCTACATAATCAACACGAGAATGAGGAACCGGAATCGTCTCGCCCTCTTCACGCAACCCTTCAAGATGAAATTCAATCGCCTCGACGATAGGCCGACGCACTTCCGCCTCCGACTCGCCCACAGCTACGCACCCTGGAAGATCCGGGACATAGGCCCCGTGTCTTGTCTCGCCTTGCTCGATGACGACGGCGTATTTCATAGTCTTAGTGTTGGGAATCCTCTAAGACCAGCTAGCTTCCCACTTCTCGACAAGCCGATCGATGACCTCGTCGACACGCTGATCGACGACCCGGCGCGCCGGATCCGCATCGTACCACGCAATGATCTCCTCCGCTCCTCGGGCAAATGGAATCGTCGCCTCGAACCCAGGCGCGGCCCGCTTGATTTTCGTGTTGTCGAATATCATACAGTGCGTCTTGTCGCCGAGGAGGCTTTCGCCCCACCATTCGTCGTAACGGGCGATGATCCCCGACGGGATGTGCACGATGTCTGCGGTCGCCCCCGCGGCTTTCGCCAACAGTTCGACGATGGCGTTCCAGGTCAGCAGCTCGTCGGTGGTGATGTGAAACACCTCGCCGATCGCGTGATTGTTGCCGAGCAGGGGGACAAATCCCTTCGCGAAGTCGCGATGGTGGGTCAACGCCCAGAGCGTGGCGCCATCCCCGTGGACGACCACTTTCTTCCCTTTCCGCATGCGATCGATGACGGTGTAGCCGCCCTGCACGGGTATGGAGGTCCGGTCGTACGTATGCGACGGCCGGACGATGGTGACCGGGAACCCTTCGTCGCGATAGGCTCGGATGAGGCGCTCCTCGCAAGCGATCTTGTTTCGGGAGTATTCCCAGAACGGATTGTAGAGTGGGGTCGACTCCGTGACCGGAAGCGACACCGGAGGCGTCATATAGGCGGACGCCGAGCTGATGAAGACGTATTGGTCCGTCCTACTCCTAAACAATTCCAGATCGGCCTCAACGCGGTCGGGCGTGTAGGCGATCCAGTCCACGACGACGTCGAAGCGCTGCGATCCGAGCGCCGATCGCACTGAGTCGGAATCATGGAAATCAGCGGTCAACACGGTCGCCGAGTCGGGAACGGGCCGATCGGACTTACCACGATTCAGCAGGTGGAGGTCGATTCCGTTCTCTATTGCCAGTTGGCTGCAGGCCGAGCTGATGATGCCGGTTCCGCCGATGAATAACACTTTCATGGTTAATGCGCCAAGCGTCTGGATGGCACTCCGTGTTTGCGGTTCGGGTCGCAAAGATACGGGCACGCGAGGGTACCTGTTAAGTCGACCATTAGCCGACGCTCAAATACACCATCAGGGGTCCGTAGTGTCCGCTGTCGGCGGCTTGCAGCGCGTCGATGTAGCGTGCACGCGCCGATTCAATTTGATCGAGGGATTCGCCTCCCAGCCAGTCGAATCGTGGCTCACGGTGCCGTGCCAGGAGGACGTCGGCGGCGAGTCGAGCGTGACGACCGTTGCCGTTGGGGAATGGGTGCACCTGAACGATCCTGTGGTGGTATCTGGCGGCAGCTTCGCGGACGCCGAATGTGTTCTCATCCAGCCAGAAGCGGACATCATCGCACACCATCGCAAGATTCTGCCAGATCATTTCTTTTGGAACACCGATGTTCTTGTCCGACCGTCTGAACTGACCTGCCCAATGCCACGTGTCGGAGAACATTCTGAGGTGCAGTTCACGAAGGCCCTCGACCGTGGTCACAACCAGGCTTGATCGACTGAAGGCCCAGTCCTCCGCACGAACGATGTTCGCTTGCTCCCATGCATTGAGTTGTCCCCTGGCAGTGAGGTGATCGGGAATGAGATCCTCCCTCTTCTCCTCGGTCAAGGGGGTGGCGCCGTCGGCCTGATTCGGCACGTGTCAATCCTCCCACATGGAGCCAACCCGTCTTTCGACGAGGTCGGAAGCGTAGTCATTGATCTGTCGTTCCAGTTCTTCACGCGTGACGGACTGGTCCTCCATGGCCATGCTTTCGTGAACTCTTCTGATACGACGCTCGGCTGCACGCCTGGCTTGATTGCGGATCGTTGTTTGTATCGGCGTTCTCGGCACCAGGCCATACACGAGATCGCATCCAAGGGAGTCGGCCACTTTTCGGAGCGTTCCGAGCGTGATCGAGTCCTCTGTTTCGGCGCGCTCGTATTGCGAGACCATCGGCTGCGAAACGCCGACCCGACGCCCAAGCTGCTTCATCGTCATGCCGAGGGCGCCTCGGATGGTCTTGATCCATCCGCCTTTCGGGCGCTCGAAACCGCGGAGGGGATCTAGTCGTGAAATGGACTCTTCGACCTGACGACGCTTGAGATCATCTAGTCTGGGCATACTCAAACATAATATATAGCCTATAAGTGAACACCATTAATATAAGTCATTCATTATTTATAAACAATCTTGTGATAAGCATAAACTAATCGCCAACGTCCAAGAAGAATTTGGAACATCGAACATCGAACGTCGATCTACCGCAACGACTCCAATAGGTTGATCAGGCCCGAATCGCCGGGCCGCTCCTCCAGAGCACGTTGCGCCACGCGAATCGCCTCGTCCTTCCGCCCCACCTCACTCAGCGCCACCGCATACACGTAGTTGAATCGTGTGAGCGCCGGATCCTCGGCGGCTTTGGCGAGATAGGGCAATGCCTTATCGAGTTGTTTTCGCCTTACGAGGAGGAGGCCGTAGGCGTGGTTGAGGGCCGGATGTTTCGGATCCTTTGCCAGTGCACTCTCAAGGATGCCTGCTGAGTCGTTCTCCCGATTCATCATTCGAAGAAGGTCCGCCAGGTTGACGCTTGCCTCCGCGAAACGGGGTTCGAGACAAAGAGCGTTTCTGTATGCGGTTTCGGCATCTTGAAAGCGACGCTGAGCGGTATAGATGAGGGCGCGGTTCACGTGTGATTCGGGTCGATCCGCGTTCACCCACTGGGCCTGCTCGTATTCCGTTATTGCAAAGTTCAACATATCGGCCTCATCGCCTGAAAGAAGGTTCGTCGGAACGGGCGCCAATACGCGCCCTGCCTCGATCCGAACGCTCCGCACCGAGTCAGGCAGCAGCGGCTCGATAAGCGGCAGACGCATTTCCGGGGGGAGGGACTCAGAAGCCGTCGCCGCAGCCATCCGCACAAGGGGATCGACGTCTTTGACCGCTTTCCGCAAGACCGCGCCGGCTGCCTCGGATGTTTCACCTATAAGCATCGACACCGCCGTGGCGCGGACAATCCCGGGCTGACTCGGATCGCCGGCAAGCGCGATGAGCTGATCGGCGGCCCCTTCCCGGCCGGTACGCCCCGCATGGATCGTCTCCCCGAAGTGACCCTTGCTGCTTGTTTCCGGGCCGTACCATTCGATCACCTTCTCGACCGCCCATTCGACCGGCTTGTCCGCGTGACAGTCGCTGCAGGCATTCGGCGTCCCGATTTTCTGCGTGAGATCGGGTCTGGGAACGCGAAGGCTGTGATCGCGTCGCGGATCGACGACCATGTACGTCTTCGACGGCATGTGGCAATCAACGCAATA
>DATKEJ010000168.1:0-3601 GCA_035512315.1 Rhodothermales bacterium
CGTCGCTCGCCGGCAGCGCGGTCTGCACCACGATGGTGTGCGGCCCGGCGCCGGGAATGTCGAACACGATCTGGTCCGCGCCGGCCGCCGCGTTGGCGTCGAGGAGGGCCTGCCGCAGGCTGCCCGGGCCGCTGTCGTCGGCGGTGGTGACGGTGAAGGTGGCGGCGGGGGCGGCGCAGGCCCAGCCCAGGCCGAGCAGCAGGACGGATCGAAGCGCGCGCAAGGTCGGTCGTGCGCGGGTGCGGGTGCGGAACATGCGGGACTCCTGGCGGGAGGGGTCCCCACCGTGCGGCAGCGCCTGGCCGTGCGCTTGACGAACCCTTGAAGAAGCCCTGAAGTCGCGCCGCAAAGTAGCGATCGAAGCGGGAAGCACCGCCAACGGGCGGTGATCGACCCATTTCGGTCGTTCGAGGGTCGAGCCGGCGCCCCAGGTCTCGGGACGTTCAACTCACGACCGGCGCACTGTGATTGGCACTGCCCCAGTTCGACGCTGCCGGCACTGATGGCGCAATCGCCCGGTCGCGAGCACCCGCTCGACGCCATCGGTGGATGCAGCGATGTCGTTACGAGTTCGATAGATCCAGAAATTGTCCCTGACACGTTTTTTGGCCGCGTTGCTCCAGGATCAAGATGGCCATCGCGGTGAACTGCTTGTCGATCGACCCCACGTCGAAGACCGACGCCGTCGTGATGGAGAGCCCGTAGTCCAGGTTGGCCATGCCATACCCGCGCTCGTACACCACGACGCCGTTCTGGCTGACTCCGAGGATGCATCCCGGCGAGTCTGATCGATCCCACTGCGCGAACAATTGATCCACCCTGGCGGTAACCGACTCGGCAGGTGAGGAAGCTGCCGGTACTGGTTCCGCCTCCTGCAGAACGACAGTCGGGGTGACGCAACCGACAAGGGCCAGGGTCATCACGATCAGCAAACTACCGGTGGTCCGTGTTTTCATGACTGCTCCTCGGCTGCAGCGGAAGGATGCGACAATTTTGCTGGCGTTTAATGTCCGTTCCCGCGACGAATCAGCTCGCGCGTGAATTCGATCACGGTATCTCGGCCTTTTGCGAGGTCGTCGATGGTCTGCGTTACGGCGTACTTCGGAATCGTGCCGCGGCGACGGAGGTCGCCTTTGTGAACGGGATTGACATACATATATGTCGGTATATCGAAGTGAAGTTGCGACGCGGGGAGCGTTACCCCAATATCCACGCCGCTGTTATTGCCTTCGGCAACACCACCGGTCTCTTCACCGATGAATGTCGCGCGCTTGTGGAAGGACGCAATGGCGGCGAAGTCAGCGGAGGCTGAGAACGACCCCCCGTCCACGAGTACATACACGGCTCCGTCAAAAGGATTCTCCAGAGTGTCCTTCTCGGGCGGTTTTCCTTCGGCTGATATGCGGGCAGGATTCTCCAGGGGCTTGTACAGGCGATTGCCATCCTTCTTCTCTGTGAGGAGCCAACCGCCTTTCGGATCGGGCTTGATAAGGCCAAACTCAGGACTAAACTCGGGGAAATCAGTCGCTGCGGTGAATTCTTTATCCGTGTATTGGATAAAGCTCGGCTGAAACGTAGTCATGTGTACGCTCTCGTAGATACGAAACGGCTTCCTGGCTAGGTATGAGAACAGGAGCGGAATGGACGCATCGGACCCGCCGCTATTCCCGCGCAGATCGATGATGAGGTTCTTCGTTCCTTTGCTCTTCAGTTCGGCAAAGGATCCCGCGAGGAACTCGTCGTAGGGCGAGAACCAGGGGATTCGAAGAACGGCGGTGCTTTCACTATCGAAATAGCGGACCGCAAGCTTCTCGCCCAGATTTTGGAGCTGCCTGATCCCGGCGAGAACGTCGCGGTTCACAGGGTTCTTTTCCGCATTGAGCGCTGCCTCTGCGTTCGTTACCCCGTCCAGGTTCACGATGATCGTCTGTTTCGTACGTGGATTGCGGAGAGTGGTCTTGAAGCTTGCGGGATTTCCGATGTACAAGCGGTACGATTCACTGAAGCCCGTTCTGCCGGGATTCCGCAGTCGGTGGAAGGCGCGGGTGAATCCCAGAACGTACATCCGGTTCGTACGAATGTCGCCGTCATGCGGAATATTCGGAAGGATTTGCAATAGAATCTCCGCGAGCGGCTTCCCGTTTATCGCCAACACTTCCATACCCGGCTTTACTCTCTCATCAAGTCCCTGATTCAGCACCACGAACGCCCGGTTCTGCTCAAACTTCAGTGCGAGCGGAAACTGTTTCGCCGCATTGAGAACAGTGCTGATCTCGTCCCCTGGATAGTTAGTGAACGAAGTGTGTCCGCATTTGAACGCGGCGACGACCCGCATGAGAACATTGCGGAACTGAAGGATGGTCATCGGCTGATCGAGCCTGGCGCGTGCCCGCGCAAATTCGGCATCCATTTCCCGCTTGGTTGTCCAGCGATAAAGGCCTGCGTGGGCCTCTTCGAGGGCCTTTCGAAAGAGATCGAAATCGGTCTTCATTTGTCGCGGTTCAAGCGTCGTCTCGATGAGGTGCCCGCCCGTCGCCGGGACGACCGTCACTGACAAAATGTCTATACTGCCGGGCTGAGGCGCCTGGAACTGTAAAGCGACGCGTAGGAATGGACCCGTTTGCTGGTCGCCCCAGTCAGGACGGACACGATAGGTACGGATCAGGCCGTCACGCACGATCGGAGTTACGCCGGCCAGCACTTGAGATGTAGCTGCGAAGACCGTGAGCTCGGAAGGTTGAGACGCCCCGGAAGGTGCTGGGCGTTCTGAGGGATTGAGGCCGACAACCATTTTATTAACGCTGCTCGTCGTCCGGGCCCGCACCTCGATGAAGGACCATTCCTCCCGGCGCCAATCTGGCAGATCGACGTAGATTCCACCGGCCAATAAGCCCGCGGAAATGCGCGAACCTTCCGACACCGTCACGCGGAGAGCGTCCGAGGTGCGGTCGAGTTCCACCATCTTTGAACCGGCAAGCGGCACCGCCGGTTTCCAGTCGGGCTGCGCCTTATCGAACCGCCACTCGACCGCCGCCGGGATCGCCTTCGACGCTCTGCCCTCGACATTCGCCGTTTTCTCCTGCTGCCCAGAGACCGCCGGGACGGTCAACGACACAGTCGAAACGATAATCACGACAAACAAACAATCGTTAGGCAGAATTTTTTTCAACATAGTTGCCTCCATCCTCATGCGAGAATCGCGGTAATGAAATGCTCGACTTCGCGTCCGCCTTTGAGATTGTGGGCCAGGTCCAAGGTTCGACGCGTACTCGTAACCCCCCGCTCGTACCCAACGACTCCGTTCTGACTGACGCCGAGGATGCATCCCGGTGAGTGTGGCCGATCCCGCTCCGCGAACAAATCGACCCATGAAGGATAGGAAGCCCAATCACCTTTCGGCGCCAAGCATACGCCTGCTCGGCAGCATCCTCAGCGCGTGCAGCCACGACGCCGCTCCTCCCCCACTGGCGGCTCTCACCGGCGCAAGACGGCTTCAGCGCGCTCCACTGACGGTCGCGGTGCGAATTGACGCCATTGCTGCCAGCTCGCGCCCAGCCGTCACCGCTGGCGCCGCGCTCGGGTCGGCGCTTTGCGCGACAGC
>DATKEJ010000169.1:0-8751 GCA_035512315.1 Rhodothermales bacterium
CGAGAACGAGCTCGAGATCTTTCAATTCGCCATTGAAAAAGGGGAACGGCTGCTGATCGAACCGATCGCGCTGGAACCCTTCTCGAGACATCTAATGGAACAGAAGCAACCCGTGGTGATCAACGAGGGCTTCGTCGAATACCTGTCTTCGTTTGGCTCTCGAATAACGTCCGCAGGGGACGCACCGAGGTCGGCCGTGTTCGTACCGCTCGTAGTCGGCGATCTGGTCAAAGGCAACATCAGCCTCCAGAATGTCGACCGCGAGAATGCCTTCTCCGATTCCGACGTCCGCCTTCTCTCCACGCTGGCGGCGAGCATGAGCGTGGCGCTGGAAAACGCGCGCCTCTTCGACCAGACGACCAAGCTCCTGGCGGAATCGGACCAGCGCGCAGCCGAGCTTTCCACCGTGAACGAGATCAGTAAGGCGCTCGTCTCACAGCTCGAATTCGATGCCCTTGTTCAACTCGTCGGAGACAAGATTAAGGAGACGTTTAAGGCCGACATGGCATACGTGGCCTTCCTGGATGAGGAGGAAGGACTCATCAAGTTCCCATACGGTTACGGTGACGAGTTCCCAACGCTGCAGTTTGGCGAGGGACTGACCTCGCAGATCATCAGAACCGGCGAGCCAAAGCTGGTCAACGAGGATGTAAGCAGCCAGTACAAGGAACTCGGCATCGAGCAGGTCGGCAAGACGTCGGCTTCCTACCTGGGAGTACCCGTGTCGCTAGGAACGAAAGTCGTTGGGGTGATTAGCGTCCAGAGTTCGACTGTCGAGGGTCGATTCGACGAGGAAGATCTCCGGCTGCTGTCGACTATCGCCGCCAACGTCGCGGTTGCTCTCCAGAACGCGGAGTCGTATCGCCAATTGAATGCCACGCTGCAAAACCTCAAGGCGACGCAGGAGCAGCTCGTGACGCAGGAGAAGATGGCATCATTGGGACAGCTGACGGCCGGCATCGCCCATGAGATCAAGAACCCGCTCAACTTCGTCAATAACTTCTCGGAGTTGAATCAGGAGCTCGCGCAGGACCTCACCGACGAGATCAACGCCAACCGGCATCGTACGATCAACGAAGTCTACGACGCCCTCACCGATCTCGTCACCAGCCTGAAGACCAACGCCGCTCAGATCGCCAAGCACGGAAAACGCGCCGATTCCATCGTCCGGAACATGATGCAGCATGCCTCCGACCGGTCGACCGAGCGCTTCCGTGTCGAAGTCAACGCATTCGTCGACGAGTACATCGGCCTTTCGTATCACGGGATGAAGGCTCAGTCGCCGGACCTCGAGGTCGAAATCGAGCGTGACTTCGATGAGAGGGCAGGAAACGCCGAAATGGCGCCCCAGGAGCTCGGACGTGTGCTACTAAACCTGCTGAACAACGCCCTGTATGCCGTCAACGAGAAGGCACGCTCGACGAACGGCGAATACAAGCCGACCGTCCGGCTGAAAACCCGGCGCTCACCTGGCCACCTGGAAATCCGGGTCGAAGACAACGGGCCCGGCATCCCAGAACATATCAAAGAACACATCTTCGAGCCCCTCTTCACCACAAAGCCGACGGGGAGCGGAACAGGCCTCGGGCTCTCGCTCGCCTTCGACATCGTGACACAGGTGCATGGGGGAACGCTTACGGTTGAAACTGAGGTTGGGAGGGGGACGGCTTTTGTTGTCAGGTTGCCAGTAGACTAAAAGGCAGATGGCAGATGGCAGATGGCAGATGGTACCGTCAGTCAACTTGTTGTTCCTTAGCCGAACGAATGGCGCTGACGAGAATGGCAATGAATTCTTCGACCTCGAGAGAGAGGGGCTGAACTTTTTCCACGTCAGCCAATTCGCTGCCTTCAATGATATCGAGCCAATACTTGCTTTCCTCTGCCTCTTGCAGCAAGATGCTACGCTTGCTCGTGAACTCATTCTTTGTTCTGGCCCGTTGAGCTTCCCGATAGTTGGCCCCAACGGAAGTCCCACTTCGAATAAGTTGTTTCGCTAGAGTGAATCCGGCAGGGTCATTCGGAAGCTTGCGTGAGAACTTGACAACGGAAATGCCGAAGGCTTTGGTTCTCTCGAGCATACGTTCAGTCTCTGGATGCATAACGACCTCGCGTTTACATCATTGGACACGTAGCCCCTATGAATCGTAACTTTGGCCTCAACCTTTTCTATCAGACCACCCAATCCATCTGCCATCTGCCATCTGCCATTTGACTCGTGCTCGAAGACAAACCCAGCGGACCCATCGCTGCCTCGACTGTAGATATCGACTGGTCACCACTTCGAGGGGGCGGCGCCAACTTCCGCACCCATAGGCTCGTACCGGTCGATCTGGAGACGACGGTATTCAAGCCGACCGTTGGTGCTCTCGTATTCTACTTCGCGTTCATGCTCTTCGGAGTCATTCCGTCGGCCATCGGATTCTGGCAGCTCGTCTCCGAAGGCTTTCACTGGCAGAAGGAAATCCTTATTCCTTTTGGATTTGGAGCTGTCTTCGGTACGATCGGATTTGCGCTCTTCGCGTTTGGATCGAGGCCCATCGTGTTCGACAAGAATCGGGGCTATTACTGGAAAGGCCGGAAGGATCCCGACGCCGTCTGGAGCAAGGAAGAACTGAAGCACTTCGCGGAGCTGAAGGACGTTCACGGCCTCCAGATCGTCAGCGAGTGGGTGAAGAGCGACAAGTCGTCGTACGCCAGTTATGAATTGAATCTGGTGCTCAAAGACGGGTCACGGATGAATGTTGTCGATCACGGAAACGAGACGAAGCTGCGGGAAGATGCGGAGGTGCTGGCGGGGTTTCTTGGAGTACCTCTTATTGAAAAATGAAGAATGAAAAATGCGCCTGGCTCCAAAGAACGAACATGAAGGGGAATTGGAGGAGGTTATGAATCAGGGGTCCTAGTCAGCGCGATCCGATCCTCAAAAAACCGTCCCCGCGGGATCTGGTCCATTTTGCCATTTCCATTTTTCATTTTTCATTTATTCCGCCCGTAAGATTTCCACCGGGTCCGCCAACGCCGCCCTTATCGCCTGCCAGCTCACCGTCGCAAGGGCGATAACGACGGCCGCTAGGCCGGTCGCAAGGAAGATCGCGATGCCGATGTCGACCCGATACGCAAACCCGTCAAGCCAGCTTCGAGACGCCAAGTAGGCAAACGGCCACGCCAGAACATTCGCCACGATCACGAGGATCAGAAACTCCTTGCACAAGAGCATCGATATGGCCCTGTGCGAGGCACCGAGCACTTTGCGGATCCCGATCTCCCTCCTCCTCTGCTGCGCCGTGAATGCCGCCAGGCCGACCAAGCCGAGGCAGGCAATCGCAATTGCAATAACGGCAAACCACGCCAGGAGTTTGCTCATGCGCGCCTCCGATCGGTACAGCTGATCGAACTCGTGGTCCAGAAACCAGTATTCGAACGGGTACGCCGGAACGATCCGATCCCACACATCCTCCACCGCGCCAATCGCGTCCGACACCCGCGCGCCGTCCACCCGCAACATGATGAACTGCGTCCGACCCGGGTCGAGCATGAGCGCAAGTGGCTCGATCCCCGTCCGAAGCGAGCTGAAATTGAAGTTCTTCATCACGCCCACGACGGGACCCCTGATATTCTGAAATGACAGCTCGCTCCCGACGATCGATCCGCCGCCCATCACCCTCGCCATCTCCTCGTTGACAAGCCAGGACCCGGTAGAGTCGGTTGCCCGATCCGACGGAAAATCCCGTGAGAACGGCCGCCCCTCCGACATCTCGATCTCCAGGCTTTCGACATAGTCGTATCCGACCGACGAGAAGTTGACCAGCACCTCAGCGTCGCGGTCCTTCCCGGCCCACTCCGCGCCGCTTCCGCTGCTTGCAATACTCATCGGCAGCGGACCCGTTGTGACCGCATGAACGTTCGGATCATCGAGCCACTCCTGACGCAGCGCATCATATGAATCCTCGACGTCCCCGCGAACGCGCATAAACACGATATGGTCGTTGTCATAGCCCAGATCAGCATCCCGCATGAAGCGGAACTGCGAGTACACGATGCCGGTGCCGATGATCAGAAAGATCGAAAGACCGAACTGGAGGACGACCAGCACCCGGCGGAAGGTCGATGAACCGGCGCCTGAATCGGACGACGACTTCAGGATCGACGCCGGTGAGAACGAAGAGAGAAAGAGGGCCGGGTAGCTGCTCGCGACGACACCCGTGAACAGCGCAATGCCCAGCATCCCGACCACTACGTTGCCGCGGAGGAGAATGGATGCGCTCATCTCCTTTCCGCTGAGTTCGGACGCCGGCTCGATCAGCAGAGCCACCAAAAAAACGGCGACGATCAGGGCGACGAAAGACATCAGTATCGTTTCGCCCAGAAACTGAAGAGCGACGCCCGACCGTCTGGCTCCGATGACCTTCCGCAGCCCGATCTCGCGCGCCCTCCGCGCCGACCTCGCCGTCGCCAGATTCATGAAATTGATGCAGGCAATCAGCAGGACGAAGAGTGCGATCGCCGAGAATATATAGACGTACTTCACGTCCCCAGCAGGCCGGCCATAGCCGAAGTAGCTGTGCAGGTGGATACCGGTCAGCGGCGCCAGCATGTAATCGGGCGATTCTTCACGATGCGCGGCGTTGACGGCCATGATCTTGGCATTGACCTCCTCCAGCGGCATTGGCCCGGCGAGCTGCACGAACGTCGTGATCGAATTGCTCTCCCAACTGTCGTTATACCCCCCGCTCATCCGCAAATACTCGAACGGAACGAGCATGTCGAAGCGATAGCTCGAGTTGGTCGGGACGTCCTCCATGACGCCCGTAACGGTCATCTCGTATTCATTGTCCATCGTGACCACCTTGCCGATCGGATCGTCGCCGCCAAAGTACTTGCGGGCCGTTTCCTCGGTCATGACGAGGGAGGTGGGCTCGGCAAGGGCCGTCGTCGGATCGCCGGCCACGATTGGAAACGTAAAGACTTGAAAAACAGATGGATCGACCGCTCTGACGCCGGGCTCGTAGAATGCCGTCTGGCCGTGCCGGATGAGTTTCGGCCGGAGGTAACTGAATCGTACTGCGTTCACGATTTCCGGGATGGCCTCGACGTAGGCAGGGCCGACCGGATGCGGCGACACGTTGACGTGAAACGTTTCCCCGGAGTAGTGCTGATCCTGCTCGACCCGGTAGATATCAACGGCATTCTCGTGGAACCGATCGAAGCTCAGCTCATCCTGAACCCAGAGGTAAATGAAGAGCGATGCGGCCATCCCGAGCGCGAGCCCGACGACGTTGATGAAGGAGTATCCCTTGTATTTGAGGAGATTGCGGAGGGCGACTTTGAGGAGGTTTCTCAGCATGGCGGATGGGACAGGTGAGCGGTGACCTCGGGGTATACGCTGAGATGGCGGGAAGTTGCTAGGAAAATAGCAGCCCGCAAATACCAAATACCAAACTTCAAATACCAAATACCAAACTTCAAATACCAAACTTAAGTCGCGTCAAGGTCGAGCGCGCCGTCTTATCGTATTGATCGACGCGACGAGAACGGCGATCAATTCAGAAGATTCACCAATGAGAAGACCGACCTCACTGCTTTTCGTTTTTCCGGCGCCTTCGATCGTTCTCAACCAGTGGCGAGTCTCTTCGGCCTCCTGAAGGCAGACGTAGAGCTTGCTCATGAACTCCTTGTTGCTCCGCGATCTCTGAGCCTCCTGGTAGTTCGCGCCAACGGAGGTAGCAGACCGAATGACCTGCTTAGCAAGGACCCAACTCGACGGCGCGTTCGGCAGACTGTCCGCGACTCTGCAGACCCGGATTCCAAACCGAGTCATCCTATCGAGCATTTCCTGATTGGACGGGCGTGTCATGCTTGACGTCGTTGGTTCGCAGTAAGACACATACACCGTCCCTTTCATAACCTCGACGGACTCAGGTTTGGTATTTGAAGTTTGGTGTTTGGAGTTCCAAAGTTTGGTATTTGAAGTTTGGTGTTTGGAGTTCCAAGTTTGGTATTTGAAGTTTGGTGTTTGGAGTTATCTCGTCAACCGCCGATACGTTAGCCGATGCGGCCTCTCCGCCGCCTCTCCCAACCGTTCCCTTCTGTTCTCCTCGTACTCGGTGTAGTTGCCGTCGAACCAAACGACCGAACTGTCGCCATCGAAGGCCAGGATGTGCGTCGCGATGCGATCGAGGAACCAGCGGTCGTGCGAGATGACGACGGCGCATCCGGCGAAATTGAGCAGCGCTTCCTCGAGTGCGCGGAGAGTGTTGACGTCGAGGTCGTTCGTCGGCTCGTCGAGGAGAAGGACGTTCGCGCCTTCCTTCAGCATCGCCGCGAGATGGACGCGATTCCGCTCTCCACCTGAGAGCTCGGAGACCTTCTTCTGCTGGTCAGGACCCTTGAAATTGAAAGAGCCGACGTAGTTGCGGTAGTGGACGTCCTTGCCGGCAATCTTGATGAAATCAGCCCCATCGGAAATCAACTCAAAAACGCTCTTCGTCGCATCCAACTGCCGGCCCTGGTCGACGTAGCCGAGCTTGACCGTCTGGCCGACCCGGATCTCTCCTTCGTCAGGCGTTTCCTCGCCGATGATCATCCTGAAGAGCGTCGTCTTGCCGGCGCCGTTCGCGCCGATTATGCCGATGATCCCGCCCGGAGGCAGCGAGAAATTCAGATTCTCGAAAAGGAGCCTGTCGCCATATCCCTTTGCCACATCTACGGCGGAAATGACCTCCTTTCCGAGTCTCGGTCCGGGCATGATGGGGATCTCCACCTCCTCGTTTCGCGCTTCCGTCTGCTGCGCGAGCATCTCCTCATACGACGAGATCCGCGCCTTGCTTTTTGCGTGGCGCCCCTTCGGAGACAGGCGCACCCACTCCAGCTCTCTCTGCAGCGCCTTTCGCCGCTTCGACTCCTGCTTCTCCTCGACGGCGAGACGGCGCTCCTTCTGCTCGAGCCAGGACGTGTAGTTGCCCTCGAAGGGGATGCCCTTGCCCCGATCGAGCTCGAGAATCCACCCGGCGACGTTGTCGAGAAAATATCGGTCGTGCGTGACGGCAATGACCGTCCCTTCGTAACGGGCCAGATGCTGCTCGAGCCACGCGACGCTTTCGGCGTCCAGGTGGTTCGTAGGCTCGTCGAGCAGAAGGACGTCCGGCGCCTGCAGCAGCAACCTGCACAGCGCCACTCTCCTCCTCTCCCCGCCCGACAAAACCTTTACGTCGGCGTCTCCGGGTGGACACCGAAGCGCGTCCATCGCCATTTCGAGCCTGCTGTCGATATCCCACGCATTCAGATGATCGATCGCGTCCTGCAGCTTTGCCTGCTCGTTGATGAGGGACTCAAAATCCGCATCGGGATCGGAGAACCGTTCGCTGACGGCGTTGAATCGCTTCACGAGACTGACAGCCTCGACGGCGCCCTCGGATACGATCTCCATCACCGTCTTGCCGGGATCGAGCTCGGGCTCCTGAGAGAGGTATCCAAACGTCACCCCGCTCTGCCGTTCGATCTTCCCGAGGTAATCGTCGTCGAGTCCGGCGATGATCTTCAGGAGCGTGCTTTTGCCGGCCCCGTTGAGTCCGAGCACGCCGATCTTGGCGCCGTAAAAGAACGACAGGTAAATGTTCTCGAGAACCTGCTTGTTGGTCGATCGGAAAACCTTTCCGACGCCGAGCATTGAGAAGATGATTTCAGGCATTAGGCAATTCAAAAATCAAAGCTTGACCCGCGCGCAGTCGAGGGATTGAAACGCAAATTGGTGACGCGGGGACGGATGATAAGGCACTCCGACATCAGGAATCGCGAACACGGATTTGCCGGCCGGATTGCGAACTGTGGCGGGGAGCAACTTACGTCGACGGAGTTTTGGACTACATTTGTTTCGGAAGCCGGTTCAAACTCAACCCGCCGGTAACGTCGGGGATAATCGCCGACAACGCAGAGGTTAAGAGACCGTCCGAACGGTCGATTCGCGCGCAATGAAGTTTCCTTATCTATTTCGGCGGATGATCGCCCGGGTCATCGGTTCAAGTCGGGACTTCTGTGTCTTCGCCAACAGCCCTGCTCAGGGTGGCGGGGTTCGGGAAGCCGGCATCGAAGTCTACGATAGCGGTCGCTTACCGCCGGACAACGTGTGCGCAGCGTTGGACCGGCACGCCGGGAAACTCAGGTCTCGCGTGATGCTGAGCCGGATGCGGCGTCACGGCGGGATGCTATTGACGGTGATGGACGGTCCGGTCCTCCACGGGTACGGATGGATCCAGGCCTGGAGGCCGGTGAAGCGGGAGTTCTGGTGGCTGGCGGACGATGCGATCTGCCTGGGGCCGTACTGGACGCACCCCGATTTGCGCGGCCGCGGGATCTACGGACGGCTCCTCTCACGCAGCCTGTTCGAATGCCGCCGGCGTGGATGGGATGAACTCTACATCTGGGCCGGAGTGGACAACGCGCCGTCGATTCGCGGGATAGAGAAAGCGGGGTTTCGATCGCTGGGCAGGCACCGGGTGTCTACGTATTTGTTCGGGAGAGTGCGGAGGCATGAGGAGGTTGAAATTTGACATCAGACAGCAGACATCAGACAGCAGAATTTGAGTTGAGAGTTAGAATCTGAGACTGATCGTGGCGAACAGGTTACGTTTTCCGAACGCCGATTGTCTTATGGGTTCACAACTTAAATCAACCCAAATCTGATGAACGAGACAACCCGGAAGATCTACTCCAGGATGGTGGTGTTTGGCGCAAGAATCATTCACCTCACCGACC
>DATKEJ010000170.1:0-11853 GCA_035512315.1 Rhodothermales bacterium
GGTCGGTGAGGTGAATGATTCTTGCGCCAAACACCACCATCCTGGAGTAGATCTTCCGGGTTGTCTCGTTCATCAGACTTGGGTTGATGTGACGTGAACCCATTAGACAACTGGCGCTCGCAAAACGTAACCTGCTCGGAAGGATCAGTCTCAAATCCCCACTCTCAACTCAAATTCTGCTGTCTGATGTCTGAGGTCTGATGTAGATCGTTTCCCGTGGGGATCGCCACAACAAACGTCGCTCCCCCTCCCGGGGTGTCGGCAACCTTCAGCGTCCCCCCGTGGCGCTTCGTGACGATCTCGTAGCTCTGCGAGAGACCTAATCCCGTGCCGCTGCCCGTTGGCTTGGTCGTGAAGAAGGGCTCGAACACCTTTCCCTTTTGCTCGTCGCGGATGCCCGACCCGTTGTCTGCAACCGTAATCTCGACCATTCCGTCGCGGCGGGCTGTTTGAATGCGTACGCGCGGTTGGAATCCCTCGCGCACCGATCGGGCGTGCTCTTGCGTCGCGTAAAAAGCGTTGTTCAGGATATTCGTGACGACCCGCGCCATCTCATCTTCGCTGACCCTGAAAGTCCCGGCACTCTCGTCGAAGTCACACTCCAGCGCGGGCTCGAGCGCCTCGTCCTCGGCCGGAAAACCAAGCAATGCGATATCGAGACACGTCATAACCAGTTGATTCACATCCACTTCGGCCTTCTTCCCCCCGCTCTGGCGAGAGTGAACCAGCATGGAGTTCACGATCTGCCCTGCCCGTTGTCCATGCTCGAGTATGCGATCGGCGTTGGCCATGATCTCGCCGGCCAGCTCGAGGAGGTCGGCCTCCAGCGCCTTCACTTTCTCCTCTCGATGCACCCTGATCTCCTCCGTCATCTCCTGCGCCAGGTCTTTGGTCATAACGGAGAAATTATTGACGAAATTGAGCGGGTTCTTGATCTCGTGCGCGATACCGGCCGTCAACTGGCCGAGCGAGGCCATCTTCTCGCTCTGAACCAGCATCTCCTGAGCGTCCTTCAGCTCTTCGAGCAGGCGCGCGAGCTCGGCATTCTTGTCCCTGAGCTCGTCGTTGTGCGTCCTGATCAGCATCGCCTCCTTCTGTGCTGCCGCTGCCTCCAGGCTGAACTCGAGGTTATGGAGCCGAGTGTCGTTGTCGGTGCTTAGCACGTCCACCTGGACACTATGGAACTCCGTGAAGTACCGCAGGGCGGAATCCAGATCGCCCTTCATCCGGTGCGCTTCGGCCAATGCCTCGAGCGCGGCGTGCAGGCGCGGCTTATGATCCGCCTCTCGCGCGATGCTGAGGGCCTCGTCGAGTCGCGCGATGGCGTCGTCGGGTCGCTCCATGGCCAGAAAGAGCTTCCCCATGTCGATGAGACAGGTCGCGACGACGAGCGGCCCGGCCCGCCGCCGGCGGATCTCGAGGCTCTCCTCGAACAGGCGAAGCGCCTCGTCGTATTCGCCGCGCGCCTGGCAGACCAACGCGAGGTCCGACAGCGATCGGAGGATGCCCATCTGATCGTTGTCGGCCTCGAAACTGCGGAGCGCTTCGGAGAAGTGTTCGGTCGATGCCTCGAGATCTCCCAGCATCCGGAAGACGTTCCCGATTCCGATAATCGCTCGCGCAATTCCCTCCGCCTCCTCCAGCTCTATGAAAACATCATGGGCCCGATCGTAATGCTCCCGCGCACGCTCGGGATCGCCAATGGCTCGGTATGCGTCGCCGATCATGTAGTTTGCCCAGCCCTTCCATTGGACCGTCGGCTGCCCTTCCAGCACTGCGATCGCCTCGTACCCGTGCTCGAGTGCTTTCTGGTGGTTGCCCATCGTGTAATGGAGTCCGGCGAGCACCGTGTTGCACCGCCCGTACAGCATCGGGTCCGCGAGCGCATCGAGCCGTGGCTGCGCCTCGAGGATGAACCTGAACGCCTCGTGATTCTTCTGCTGAAGAAAATGCGCGGTGCCGACGATCAGGAGTCCCAGCGTTTCGCCTCGCTCATACCCCACCTCCCGACTCAGCGACAGGGCCTCTTGCCCGAGCCGCAACGCCATCCGCTCGTCCCGCGTCTCAATCGCCTGCGCGGCCTCGAGCAATGCGTCGACGAATTGTCGGTCATCCGGATGCTGCGCTCGGAGCTCGTCGATGCGCGCTTCGACTTCCAGATGAGACTGGTCGGACATGGAAGGTGGCGGATTTTGAGAGACGGTGTAAGTTAGCAAAGTGTCGTTCGAGGTTCCAAGTTCCAGGTTCCAGGTTCCAAGTTTCACGTCCCGAGGCTTGGCCCGAGCGACGAGGAGGGTCGACGTTCGACGTTTGACGTTTGACGTTCGACGTTCGACGTTCGACGTTCGACGTTCGACGTTTAAAAGACATATCCGAGCCTCAATCCGAAATCCGGCCACCGATCGATGCGCCGGGTTCCGAGCGAAAAGGTCAGTGGCCCTACGGGAAGCCTGTAAACGATGTCAAGGCCGAGGCCGGTGAGGGTCCCGTCTTTGGCGACCACCCGTTCATCGTCCCCGAATACCCTGCCGGCATTGGCAAAGAGGCGCAGGAAAAGATCGCTGCCCGCCTTCCACTGTGCCCCCGCGACGCCGAGCCACGCGTTCGGCCCGGTCGCGGCCTGCGAGGGATGCCCGTAAAGAGGAAGGAAAGTGCCCGGCAGCACGGTCACCGGCTGAATGCCCCCGATGTAGTTCTCGCGGTTGAACGGCAGGCCTCTTCCAGAGCCGCGCGTGTAGGCGATCCGCCCGATCAGGGAGACGCGGCGGACGAACGGAAGGTACCCTTGGATGTCGATCAGGCCGCGCTGGAATGGGCTCGCGCCCGCCTGGGAACGGTCCTGAAGCAAAGTGTCCGGGGCTCCCGACTCCGGCAAAAGTCGCTCCGTCAGCTCGGACGCGTCGAGATTCCCAGTTCCTATCTCGATCTCGGCGTGAAGGCTGAGCCCGCGGGACGGGACGCCGAGACGATCGAGTGTGCGGCCGATCACCCAGGCTTTGGTGGAGGCAAACGTCTCCGAGATCTGGACATCCTGGAGATCGACGACGACTGGATCTCCACCCGGACCTGCAAGCACGGCCGTCGGGTCGATCGGGAAGTCGATCACCGTGTTGACGGCAGCACCGGCTTGCAGGGCAAGTCCCAACAGCAAGCGGGGGTGGGGGGTCCAGCCGGCCAAGAGCGCCGCCTCGGTCACGCGCTGCGTTAAGGAGGACAGCCGATTCTCGTCGTCCCCGAGCTGCGCCCTGATCGGCGCTTCCGTGGCGCTGATCCGGCCCCCAATCTCCACCGGAGACGTTAGTCCAATCGGCGCCGTGTACACCGCGATGGCCTGAAGTTGATTTCCAAGCCGGACGGAAAGCGTCGACCTGTCGCCGTAGCGGATGCGGTGGCGAAGCACGAGCTCGGCGAGCAGCTCGCCTCCGATGGTGTCGTCGTACCGGAGACCCACGCCGAGGCGGTCGGGCGGATCCTTAGGCGTGAGGTCGAGCTCCAACACGCCCGGCTCGCCATCCGCACCGGGCCGGATTCGTGGGATGACGTAGTCATAGTTTCCGGTCGCCACGAGCCTTTCCACGAGGAGATCCACCTGGCGCGGCGACAGATTTGCCGGTAGGTTGAGATGCCCGGCGGATTGAGCCAGCCGTAGCGCGCCGCTCTCCACACCGGAGAACCGAACTTCATCGATACGGACAGGCGCCATGGCAGGCGGATCGGGCAAGGAGTGCGGCCGAACCCGTTTGCGCAGCTCGCGGATCTCGGGGAGGACTGCGTGGGCGGCCTCGCGTCCCACTTGGATCCACTCGGCCGCGGCGGCCAGATTGCTCCACGACAGCCGCGTGATATCGGGTTCGACCAAGATATCGACGGCTTCCCTGTGTTCGATGGCGCGAGCACGACGGGGCGCCGAAGCGGCCGACTCGAACAGGACGAGCAGATTGACCTCGTTGCCGGTCGGCGTGAGACGCACCTCACCGGTTTCCGGATCTACGTCGCCGCTAACGTCTACCCCGATGATGACGTCGGCGCCGAGATGCCGGGCTTCGGGTACAGGAAGCATGTGGTGTGGGCCGCCGTCCACGTAGATGCTGTCACCTTGCCGGACCGGCCGGAAAAAACTCGGCAGTGACATGCAGGTGCGCATGGCAATCGGTAGGTATCCCTGATCGATGATGACGGAATTTCCGGAGACCAGTTCGACGGCGTGACAGGCGAAGGCCCGGGGAAGGTCACGAAAGTCGGTGGTGCCCTGGTAATCCCAAGTGAGATCGGCGAAAAGGCTGATAAGCGCCTGACCCGTCAGCATGCCGTCAGGCAGATCGATCTTCAACCCGCGAGTTGGGATTTCGACAAGTGTGGGTCCAGGTGTGACGGCATCGCTGAGGCTGAGGCCGTGCGGGACGCCCGGTCCGAAGACGAGTCCGCGGATGTCCGTTTCCGTGACGATCCGTTCCAGCGCCTTGCCGTCGTAACCGACGGCGTACAGGCCGCCGATAAGGGCGCCCATGCTGGTTCCGGTGACGACGTCGATGGGGATGCCCTCTTCTTCAAGGACTTGGATCACGCCGATGTGGGCGAGACCTTTGGCGGCGCCTCCGGAGAGCGCAAGGCCGACGACCGGTGGCCCAGGCTCCCCTCTTTGGGCAAGCGCGGGAAGCCAGGTGAACGCCAGCAGGAAGACGAGCACGAACTCGCGCATCAACGCAGGCCTCTTGGATAAGGGTGCTCGTCGGATGGAAGGTGACAAGATGCTTGTGATGCGGGAGTACGAGAGTGAGCGCTATGGACGACGAACGCGCGCGACTGATCCCTAAATCACGCTTCGCGCGTCTGGACCTCCCGATGAGCGACGCTTCGGGAAGGGCCGTGGTCCATTTAGGGGTCCCTCACCCCGGCTGAAGCCAGGGATTCGGGATGACGGGATATCATCCCCGGTCTACTAGCCGATCGAGCGACGCGGGGTTCGATGCCCATCATTTGGAGGTGGCAATTCGTGCGAAATCGGGGCGCCGGTGCATGGTACTTGGTGCTTGGTACACAACGTCGCTGTCCCCCTCTACGAGGGGGCGGCTGAGCGCCACGGCCTCCGTCTCCAGAACAAACTCCATGGGCGCGCTCAGCCGGGGGTGGTCAAGGGCGGCCGAGAGCCGGTAATCGCAGCGGCACTCGTGGGACCCTTCCAGAAGCAACGCGTCTTGGGAAGCTCAGTGACAACCCGCACCTTTGTGTCTCCCCACCTTTTTGTCTCCCCTCCTTAGTCCTTTGTGCCTTTGTGAGACAAACCAGAGCGACAACTCGTTGTCTCTGCGGCCTCCGTTTGCCAGTGACCACCCGTCTTCGCTGCTGCCGCAGCTACGACGGGCAGGCTCCCCGGCTGCGCTCACTCGAATAAGTCTATTCCGAGTAAGGCGGTGGCAGCTTTTCTCTCCAGTGACCCCCCTCCTCGCTGCGCGAGGCTCCCCCAAGGGGGAGACGGTTCGCTTAGCCGCCCCCTCCAAAGGGGGACAGACCGTGTTATCCCGCGGGAATCCCCACCACAAACGTCGCGCCTCCGCCCTCGGTATCGGCGACCGTGAGTGTTCCACCGTGGCGTTTGGTGACGATCTCGTAGCTCTGCGAGAGACCGAGGCCGGTCCCTGAGCCCGTTGGTTTGGTCGTGTAGAACGGTTCGAAGACTTTCCTCTTGCGCTCGTCGTCGATGCCCGCGCCGTTATCGGCGATCGTCACTTCGATCCTTCCGACCCGGCGTGAAGTCTGCACCCGGATTCGCGGCTGGAATCCGTCGCCGGCTGTCCGTGCGTGCTCGTGCACGGCATACAGGGCGTTGTTCAGGACATTCGTAACTACGCGCGCCACCTCGTCTTCGATGACGGTGAACGTTCCGGCATCCCCGGCCAGCGATCGCTCGATCACCGGCTCGAACCCTCCGTTGTTGGCGACGAAACCGTGGTAGGCCAGATCGACGCAGGTGGATACGAGTGCGTTGACATCCACCTCGGTCTTCTTGCCTCCGCTCTGTCGGGAATGGACCAGCATGCTGTTCACGATCTGACCCGCCCTGCGTCCATGTTCGAGTATGCGGTCGGCATTGGCAGTAATCTCGGATGCGAGCTTGAGGACATCTCCTTCGATCGCCCGCACCGGCTCATCCCGGTGCTCCATCACCGCCTCGCTGAGTTCTTCGATGAGATCCTTCGTCATCTCCGAGAAATTGTTCACGAAGTTGAGCGGATTCTTGATCTCATGTGCGATGCCCGCCGTGAGCTGTCCCAGCGATGCCATCTTCTCGCTCTGGATGAGCATTTCCTGGGCATCCTCGAGCTCCTTGAGGAGGCGAGCGAGCTCCGTATTCTTGGCCTGCAGCTCCTTGATGTGGGCCTTGATCATCTCAGCCTCTTTTTGCGCGGCTGCAACCTCCAGGCTGATTTCGAGATTCTGGAGTCGCGTTGCCGCATCCGCCCCCATCACCTCCTCCTTTACGCGCTGGTACTCCTTGTGGTGGTGGAGGGCCCTGTCCAAATCTCCCTTCCTGGCGTAGACCTCGGAGAGTCCCTCATGGGCAGCGTACAGCCGCGGCTTGTGATCGTGCTCGACGGATATTTCGAGTGCTTCGGCCAGACGTTCGATGGCCTCGTCGTAACGCTCGATTTCCAGGAGCAGCTTGCCTAGATCGACGAGGCACGTCGCTGCGATGAGTCCGCCGCCCTGTTGCCGCCTCGTCCGGAGGCTCTCCTCGAAAAGTGCCAGCGACTTGTCGTGATCACCTTTGAGTTGACTGACCAGCGCGAGATCGGACAGAATGCGCGCCATCGTGATCGAATCGTTGCGATGTTCCGATCGGTTCCGCGCCTCGTTGAAATACGTCTCCGACGCCTCGAAATCGCGTTGGTCGCGACATACGCCGCCCAAGCCGATCAGCGCTCTCGCCATGCCGGACTCCAGATTAGCCAGCGCGGCAAACTCGTACGCCTTCTCGTAGTGCTCTCGCGCGCGGGTCAGTTCACCCAGGGCGCGGTAGGCATCGCCGAGGAAATAGTGTGACCAGGCGTGCCACTGGTTCGGCTCGAGGGAATTTACCTTTTCCAGCGCCTCGTGCCCGAGCTCGAGCGCCTTCTGGTAGTTGCCCATCGTCGTGTGGAGGCCCGTCAGAATGGTGCAGCATCTGGCGTGGGCGATAATTTCGTCCTCGAGCGCGTCGAGACGTGGCTTTGCCTCGAGGATGAGGGGAAACGCCTCACGATTTCGCTGCCAGAGGTAATGGACGAACCCCACGGCGAGTAGCGACAGTGCTTCGCCGCGTTCGTATCCGATTTCGCGGCTGACGCGCAGGGCCTCGTCGGCGAGCGGTCCGGCGCCACGCGCCTGGGCCGGCTGCAGTTTCTCGAATGCCGCGACGAGTGCATCCACGAACGCGCGTGGGTCGGCGTGCTTGGCGCGGAGCTGCTCGATGAGAGTGATGGGATCGGACATGGCGGACGTCGTGGTCTAGTGACCCTTCAGATCGTTGAAATTAACAAAAGAATCGGTTGGCGAGGTGAGGAACGTTAGACGTCCGCCGTTCGAAGTTCGAGGTTCGGAGTTCGAGGTCGCGACCTTCCGACTTGGGAGGGTCCCCCTCGCCGAGGAGCCTGCCCGGCGTAGCTGCGGCAGCAGCGTAGACGGTGGTCAAGGGCGGCCGAGACTCGATGACTATCCGAAATTTCTCGTCGAGGCATTGATCCGGTCCAGGAGTCGCCGCGCCATCGGTGATGCTTCCCGGCGGCCGTTCTCCCATTCCGAAACGGTCGCCGTTCGAACGCCCATGAGATCAGCGAAATCGGCCTGTGTTATTCCGAGCCGCGACCGGAGCGATTTGATCCGTTCGGCCGGCCAGGGATTGGGCGTTTTGACTCCGAGGAGTTCGTCGCTTCTCGGAGCGGGGGATCCTGCAACCACGCTCTTCCATGAGAGATCTTCGTCCACGTCGGGCCAGTGGGCGATCTGCCCGCCACCCTGGATCTCGACGTTTTGGCGCTCCTTCTCCGACGCGCGCTCCAGACGCCACGACCATGACGTGGGCATGGACAGCCGCCGGCCGTCGGCGATCTGAAACGTGATCAACTGATCGTCGACGGTCACGTCGACGATGCGACCGTCAACGGCCGGCACTTCCTCTACTTCGTTTTTGCGCAGTGAAGTCGCCATGCTGTCATCATGAATCGACATTACAAGTGCGTTTGAATTTATACGATATCGAAAATTATTACAAGACGATATCGTAATGTAGTCGAGTCTCGTCTCCGCGCCACTGCATCGCTAGCCGTTACTCCGCACCCCTGTCGTGATGGACCGTCGCAGGCGAGGTTATGAAATCCCTATGGCAGGTGTCTATTGCTTGTTCCGGATGGACGACCCAAGCAGGTGAAGCGGCGAATCACGGTTCGGGAGGCGATCAAAATGATCGAGAACGACGGCTGGTACCTGGCCAGAACCAAGGGAAGTCATCGTCAGTACAAACATCCGTCGAAATTTGGGACAGTAACGATTGCCGGCGATCCGAACCACGTGCTTCACCCAAAGACGCTTGGGAGCATCATCCGGCAGGCGCAACTTCGAAAACAATGACGTCCATACCTGTCGTTCTGGAGCACGCGAAGCGAAATTGGTCCGCGTTCTTACCTGATTTGCCCGGGTGTGTCGCTACCGGAAGGACGCTCGATGCAACGCTGGCGAATATCAAGGAGGCGATCCGGTTCCATTTGGACGGGATGGCCGAAGATGGTGTGGAGGTTCCGCCGATGTTCGCCGCTCCGTTCCGATTGGACGTGCAGATCTCGGGCGAGTAGTCGGTTCTGGGTTCCAGGTTCCAGGTTTCCGTCATCCGAAGGCGGACGAAACGTGTTTGCGCGGTCCTCCTCCACGATGGGGCGGCTGAGCGCAACAGCCTGCGTCGCCAGAGCGAAACTCGATGTCATGGCATCGCTCCAAGGAAGAAGGTCACGCTCTCCGTGCCTTTGTGAATAAAGCAAAGCACCGACCCGTGTGGGGATTGTCCGCGGCCGCACTGCACAAACGACCAGCCGTCAAGGAGGCATAATCATGATATGGGCGCGGTGCGTACCCGGATCCATCAGCCACGGCTCGCCGGGAGCGGTCGGACTGACCGGGAGTCCTGTCGATTCCGGCGTGGCGTACGGCACATAGATCACGAAACGAAGCTTGGCGCCTTCTATGCTGTCGGCCGCGGCGTTGTACCGGCCTTCCTTTCCAGACAGCACATACAGCGTCGTGGGATGTACGGGCATCGTCAGGATACCGGCCTCCACTTCCGCACTCCTCGTGGCGAGGACGTCCTCGGGCAAACGTCCCGCCGCTCGCAGCTCACGGCCGCGCGCCATGTAAGGCTCGAGATCGCTGTGGTAGCAGGAGACGTTGAAGCCCTCGGACGAAGGATCGTCCGCCACGCAGACGAGATTGTTCTGGCCGATTCTGAGGGACCCAAACTTGCCCTCCGAGTCGTATCCGAGCACGGTCGCCTTGTCCCTGAGATCCGCCGGAGCCGCCATGACCGCGGCGCGGATCCGGACGTCAGTCGAATCGGCGCTCGACTGCCCGACAGCCTGCCCGCCGGCGAGCAGGACGTACGCGGCGACGAAAACAATTCCCTTAATCTGTGTCATTGTGTGCTTGTTTCGCAAGGGTTAGATCAGTCAGGTCCGGGTCCGCATCGTTGCCGAATGGTCGACAGCATACGCCTTGGCGTAGTCCACCGCTTCAGCCAGTGAGCTCACTCCATAGCGTCATAGAGCGATTCGCGATTGGAGACGTCCACGAGGGCGCCGCCGCTGTTGAACGAGGGAAGGGGCGGAAGGAACTTCTTAGGCTCGGGCTCACGAAGAAAAAGTCGTAGCGCCGCCTCGACGAGCTCAGACATCGTTTCGCCACGGCGAGCGGCCTCGCGTTTGAGCTCCTTCCAGGTGGCTTCGCTGATGTTGAGGGTCGTTTTCATATGGGTAGCCATATAGTCCGTCTGGAAATTTGGTACGGCGTTGTGAAAATGTCTGTTCCGACAAGAGCGTCTGGGGTGCGGAGTCCGGCGGGAGGAGCTTTTGCGTTGAGATTGAGCGAGGTCGAATGGTACGGAACGTGCTGCTGGAATTCGGCGTCGCGAAATTCTGATGCCCGAAGTTTGGCCGTTTCCGTTCACACCCTTTTCAGACGGGATTGGTTGGACGAGGGGGTCGATACACCGTAACTTTTAAGTTTAATTGCGAAAGAGATTCCTCGTCGGCTCAGAGGCGTGAGTGCGGTAGCGAGGTAAAGATACTCGCCTTCTCGAGATTGGCTTAACCAGCCAAATCTTCGAGTTGGCTGGTTAAGCCAATGTAGCTCAGTTGGTAGAGCAGCTCACTCGTAATGAGCAGGTCCCCGGTTCGAGTCCGGGCATTGGCTCGGCGGCCTGGCGGCCGAGTGCATGGTGCAAAGTGCAGCGTGCACGGGACTTGCCCGGCGTAGCACTTTCACGACGGCGTCGCCGCAGCCGTTCTGTGACCCTCGCTCTCAGCTATTTTCACCTCTCTCGCTCACCCCCCACCCGCCTCGCGCCACGACCCACCGAGATTTTCCGTGACTTCGTTTGACCGGGCGGGCTTCTGCGGGTCAATTCGCGAACGAATATTACACCGTGGTGGAGAATTGGGGTTTGATTGTCCCGAAGACTCCGGCAGCCCTTCAAGCTGACCTTCATGCGAAGCATTGAGGGCAAAGCCCCGAGGCGAAGCCGAGCTAACCTCGGATCTCCCACCATTATAACCGAAGCGAAAAGCGGCTTCGGTTTTTATGCAGCCGGAGTGGAGAAATAAGGCCCGCCCGAGCATTCGCCGGACAGTTTTTACCTCAAAAGGCTAATAAGCCAAAATCCTCAATCGCTCCAAGCTTATAAAGTCCTGATTTCGTATGATCCCGGCAGCGGCGGACGGCATGGAAGACCGGCACCACCACATCATCCAACCGCGCGCCCTAAGGCTCAACGTATTCAGATTTTTCTAATTAACGCCTAACCCGATCAACCTCGATTACCAACACCCAGCAGCTCCCCGTTGCCGTTGGTTTGCAGAGCCATCCACCCACGCCCCGACGTCTTGATAGAGACGAGATTCGCTTGTGGGCCGCGGATCTGGATTCTCTGCCGATCGCGACAGATCTGTATCCGCTTTCCGAAGACGAAAAGCGACGTACCGCCCGCTTTCGCGGCGAGCGACTGCAGCACCGCTTCGCAGCAGGACGCTCTCTCCTGAGGCACGTCCTTGGCGATTTGCTAAATTTGCCTCCCGACCGGGTCGCCTTCCACTACGGCTCACTGGGCAAGCCTACCCTCGATCCCCTTGCTCACGCCGGCGCGGGGCCGCTTCACTTCAACGTCTCGCACTGCGAAGAGCAAATCGTCATCGCCGCCACGCTTACCGCTCCGATCGGCGTAGACGTCGAAAAACTCCGCCCACTCTCAGACGAGCCGGAACTGGCGAGCCGCTTCTTCGAATCCGGAGAAATCGCGGAATACTTCAGCCTTCCCGCAGCTCTTCGTAACCAGGGCTTTTTCAACGCATGGACCCGCAAAGAAGCCCTTCTGAAAGCCCGCGGCGACGGCCTCCAGACTCCGCTCGACTCCTTTCGCGTCTCCCTCGACCCGCGAACGCCCTGCGAAGTCCGCGCCTTCACGTCGCTGCCCGAATCTCCCTCTGATTGGTCCCTCATCTCGCTTTCACCCAGCCCGCGCTCCATTGCAGCCATCGCCATCCGAGCAAATCGACTCCGCCTTCACCTCGCCCGGATTCCACCTCCCATTTACGCGACTCTCTAAACCCGCGCTAACAC
>DATKEJ010000171.1:0-5541 GCA_035512315.1 Rhodothermales bacterium
TTACAGGGGCGATGTCGGCGACATCGTGAGCACGGGTACTGAAGACGAGCTGGAAATGCCCGCTGGAACTCGCCTGCACCCAAGCTATCCCAATCCGTTTTCAAGCACGACTACCGTCCGATATGAGGTAGGAGAGGCGACCAGCGTCCGCCTCGAGATTTTCGACGTCCTCGGAAGGTATGTTTCGACGCTCGTTGACGGCCGGGTATCACCCGGCGTGCACGAAACGGTCTTTGTTGCGAACGGATTGCCGGCAGGGGTCTATCTGGCACGAATGGAGATTGGTGGTCGTGTATTGACTGAGAGAATGATCCTTGTTCAGTAGATGTGAGGTCCGAACTATCTACAAATTGGAAAGCCATGACAATTCTGAGTCGGTCAAGCCTGACGATGCTCGTCATGCTTGCGGTTGCACCCGCGACGGCCAGTCAGACCATAACCGATGTTGCGCGGCCTCGTCTGGCTATGGCTCAGGACGGAAGGTTTGCCATCGCGTTTGAGGCCAGAATAGGACACTGGGCCGGCGCTGTGCAGCTGTATTCGGCCAATGGCACGCCGATAGGCCCCATCAACTTCTTTGAGGGCGAGTCTTGCTCGGGCCTCGACATTTGGACATCCGACTTCATCGAGAATGTCGAGCTCGCCTTCCGGCCTGACGGAATCCTTCTGGTGCTCATGCAGCACAGCGGCGACTTTAGCATTGCGGGTGATTTTCTGATCTCAGCGGAGGTGGCAATGGGGGCAATCGATGCAAGCGGCCAGCGAATAGACCTGTCGGATGGGCCGTGCACCGTGCGCAAGTTGATTTTTGTAGGCGGTGGCCGTCAGGATCGACCGCGGATGGCTTTGACGCCGAACGGCGACGTCGTGGTGACAGTCGACGGATTCTTCCAAAGCGCGAACTCGAGAAATGTCGGGATCAGGGTCTTGGATACGAATCTCGATCGGGTAATAGAGGAGGTGATCCCGCATTCCGACGCGCTTTCGGAGCAGTCGTTTCACATGTTTCCCGACATAGCAACCAACGGGCAACTGATTCTCTCTACCTGGCAACGTTGCCCGATCGTTGACCAGCAGGGCAATGCCAACGAGTGTGATATCGATGTCCAGTTCGCCGCCGTGACGAACCAGGGCCTGCAGGCTGTCGGCAACAACGCGACTGTGAACTCAGGCGACCCGTTCGGCACCATCAACATCTGGCCTGCCGCCGCCATGAACGCTTCAGGCAACAGCGTCATCGTGTGGGCCGACACCCGAACCGGCTTTGAAGGAGACATATTCGGACAGCGGTTCAACTCCAACGGGCAGGCCGTCGGAGGCAACTTTCAGATCAGCACGAGCCAGGGCGACATACAGGGTAGACCGGAGGTCGTGATGCTGAACAGCGGGGGTTTCACCGTGGCGTGGGGAGATAGTTCGGCGAATGAATTTCGGGCGCGCGCCCGAAATTTTGACGCCAATGGAAATGCCTTGGGCGGGCCGTTTGAACTGAACAACCCCGGGTTTCAATCCGGCTCTCCGGCCCTGTCGACCGACGGGAACCAAGTCAACTACGTCTATCTTGCATCGAGCGGTGGCCCTATTCAGATTCTGTCCAATACGCCCGCCATCACAGCAGTCGATGACGAGGCGCCCTTATCTGAGTCACTCGAGATTCAGGCCTACCCGTCCCCATTCACAACGAACACCACGCTCTCGTACCGCCTTCCAGAGACCGCTCATGTCCGGATTGAGATCTACGATGCACTGGGGCGTCTCGTTAGGCGACTTTCAAATGAGGTCCAAACGGCTGGGCAGCACCGGTTGTCGCTCGATGGTGCGAGCTTGCCGGCAGGAGCCTATCTCGTCAGGATATCTACGGGTTTGGAAACGAGATCGAGACTGCTCTTGAGATTGTAACGTGCGTCGCCAACGGACTGCCGTCCACCAAATCGAGTCCGAATGACGACTCCACGGACGTCGGTCGCGGCGAGTCTTACGCTGTAGTAGGGCCTCTGTCCGGGTGTTTCGAGTTTGCTACTTGCGGGGTGTCGGTGATCCTATCGGAAAGAACCGATAAACTGTTTGCGATCGATACACTTCGCCGGGTCGGAGCGCAGTAGAGGGAAAGCGGACCTTGTTCGGACTGTCGGGAAAGTGCTGCGTCTCGAGCGCAAAAGCCTCGCGGAACCGATGCGGCCGGCCTGAAGCGCCAACGTCCGCTCCGTCGAAGAAGTTGCCGCCATAGAACTGGAGTCCGGGTTCCGTCGTCAGAACTTCCATCGAACGGCCCGACGTCGGTTCGAAGACGCGTACCGCGACGCGCAGGGGCCCGCCGGCGGGCCTGAGGACCCAGTTGTGATCGTATCCTCCCGCGAGACGGAGCTGCGGGAAGTCGTCGTCGACGCGTTCGCCGATCCGGTGTGGCGTGCGGAAATCCAACGGCGTTCCATCCACCTTCGCGATTTCTCCGGTCGGAATCAGCCCGTCGCCGATAGGAGTGAACTCATCGGCCAGAATTTGCAGCGCGTGATCGCCGACGTCTCCTGCGCCGGGGCCGGCGAGGTTGAAGTAGGCGTGATTCGTCAAATTGACAATGGTCGGTGCGATCGTTGTCGCCTCGTACGTGATCTCGAGCGACATATCCGACGTCAGACGGATGACGACCTCGACTGACAAGGCCCCAGGGTAGCCCTGTTCGAGGTGACGCGAGGCATAGGTGAGCGCAATCGTGCCCTCATTGATTCTCCTCGCGGTCCAGACCGCCCGGTCGAATCCCTCGAGTCCGCCGTGGAGATGATTCTCACCCTCATTGCGAACCAGTTCGTAAGAGACGCCATCGAGCGTGAAGCGGCTTCCGCCGATCCGATTCGCGAAACGGCCGATCGTTGCGCCGTAGAACCGCTCTTTGGCGTCCAGGTAGCCTGCGATCGAGTCAAATCCAAGCACGACGTTACCTATGCGGCCGAGACGATCGGGGACGAACAGGTTAACGATGCGGGCTCCGTAGTTCGTTACCTGAGCGGTGAGCCCGCCCGGCGCCTGCAGTGTGTAGAGATCGACCGCGGTTCCACCGATTTCGATCTTGAAGTCATTGCTTCGAGCTAAAGAAAGGCTCATATCCACCTGATTGCAGTTTCTGACACGGTAGGTGTCGCTTTGCGACGTCGCCGGACCTCGACGTTCGACGTTCGACGCACGACGCTCGACGATACAGGCTGAAAAACTTTACCGCAATTCCGGGTTGATTGCGGGCACGTACCCGGCGCTTTACATAACGTCGTTTCGGCCGGTGCAGATATTCGCCGGCCGGTCCAAGTTCCGTGGCAGCAACCGGTTCACACGGTTTCTTCTGGGCGCGCAGCTTGCAGCCTTGATCCTCGCAATTGTCGTCGGCGTGGTTTTCACCCAGAACGCCCGTTGCCAGCGGCAGCTGCCCCTCGGCTTCAATACGTATTCATCGTGGACGTGGGGCCGAACTACTTCGAGACGATGGATCTGGAGATGGTGTCCGGGCGGTCTTTCGATGACGCGCGTGCCTCCGACTACGAAGGCGCGATCGTCAACCAGACGCTCGTTGAGGATCTCGGATGGGATGCCTCGTCTGCGATTGGACGTGCGGTCGTGTCGGACGGCCGTCCGTATTCAGTGATCATTCAGTGATCGGGGTGGTCAAGGACTTCAAGCAGTTCGGCATGAGAGTCAGAATGGTACCCCACGGCAAACCCGGTGTAGTTCGGGATGACGGTCCACCCCTGCGACCATGACGGCCTGCGGGTGACCAACGTGCGGGACGCGGGACCCCGGTCCCCGCACTCTATGCGTCTACCACTCTGAATACGACAGCAGGCGAATCCCGTCCGGCGCCTGGACTTCCGTTGATCCTCCATCGAGTGGAGATTACATCCACCGTGTCGATCGCGCACAACTCGAGCAGCGGGCCCGGCAAGTAGTTCGCCTGAACGTCTGTAGTAAACGTTGCTCGCTTATAGGCTTGGTTCGCGAATTCGTATTTAGCCGGGTTCACCGTCCATCGAGAGGTATCCGCAACCAGCCTCCTAACCGTCAGGTTGAGGCCCGTCGCAGCGGCATCCCGAGCGATGATGGATTTGTACGTATGGGCGGCAAGGCCGGCATCAGCGGTCTGATTCGCCTGCCGGGTATTGTAGAGAAGCATCGAGACGGAGACGACGCCCGCCAGGACCAGGAAGATTGCGTAATTGCCCATCGATAATGTTTCCTCCTGATGGCGGGAATGCTTTCATTCCCCGCCGATCAAGGCTAGTGTTTTTGTGACGTCGACCTGCGACGAGGCCCTGCACAATACCCACCCACAGGGTACAGGTTAAACATCCTGGCAGGGAGCCGACGGATCAACGTTTGTGGAGGACGCCTCTTCCACTTATAAGGCTAGTTATGGACGCGTTTTTAAAGCGGCGGTAAACTACCGAGCACCTTAGCGATTGTCAGAAGTAGGTCGAAATCGTCTTAACGTCTTAACGTCCTGGTGTCCGGACTTCCGATCGTCGTACGGGTTTAGAGCAAATGCGGGGCGGGTCGATTCAACTACGTTCCCGGCCCGAGTGGGCGAGGGAGCGGCCCCCTCCAACAGTAAGCCGGCTCCACTCGCTCACTCGAGAGAGTACCAGGTACCAGGTACCAAGCACCAAATCCAAGTACCAAGTACGAAGTACTTAGTACGTCTTCCTACCACTCCGCATAGGAGACCAACTGCACTCCGGAGGGCACGATCAGGGTGTCGGTTCGCGTCCCGCCGCCCCCGCCGACTCCGGCTGAGCCGTCGTATCCGAGCGTGAAACTCCCCCAACTCCGGGTAATCAGCTTCTGGTCGCATGAGCGCACGTAAGTGGCTTCGATGCGGTGATTCGCACCGCGGCTCCCGTCAGGGAATCCGGTAGACACCACGTCTACCGTATCGACGGCACACTGGTTGAGGAGCGGGCCGGGACTATAGTTTGCGAGAACTGCCGTTGTAAACCGCGCTTTCTTGTAAGGCTGATCAGTGAATCCGTACTCGGAGGGGTCGTGGGTCCACCGCGATGTGTCAGCGACGAGCCTTCTCACGGTCAGGTTGAGGCCGGTCGTCGCCGCTTCGCGGGCAATGACCGACTTATACGTATGGCTCGCGAGTCGCACGTCTGCGCGGATGTTTGACGACCTGGTGCTCGACATGAGGGAAGAAACGGCCACGACCGTTGCCAGCGTGACGAGGAGGATGTAGTTACCCATGGTAGAGTCTCCATTAGGTGAAGTGGATTAGGAGCTACATCTACCCACGCGAAGCGACGGCCCGAAGTGCGCCAAATAGTCCGGGGTCCGTGGTCCGGGGTCCGGGGTCAGTCCGTCCGAAGGGTGCGAAGGGTTCGAAGTGAATCACCCTCACTGTCCCCCTCACAGAGGGGGCGGCTGCGCACGACCACCCGTTGCTTTGACGCGAACTTCAGAGGGGTGCTCAGCCGGGGTGCCTGCCCGGCGAAGCTGCGGCAGCAGCGTAGACGGGTGGTCGCTCTCGGACGTGGTCCCCCGCTGGAGGGGGTGGCT
>DATKEJ010000172.1:0-2971 GCA_035512315.1 Rhodothermales bacterium
GTTCTTTCGGCCTATCAAAGGATCTTAGCGGGACGTACGGTCGGCGATGACAAGAGCTCTCCCACGATCGCCCACCTGAAACTATCGGGTATCGTGGGGCGCAAGAACGGATCCCTTGCCGTTCGAAATCAAATTTACGCCCACGTCTTCGATCGGAAATGGGTGAGAGATCAGTGGCCCGAGCACTGGATCCGACGTGTTCCTCCGGCGGTAATGGGACTGGTTGCCGCCATGTTCATCGCCGTCATTTTGCTCGGATTGTTCTTTATCCAGCGGCAGCGCGCCGTACAGGCCGAGCAGCAGCAAATGATCCAGCAGCAGCTAAATAGGCAGCTCGAAGAACAGGTGGCCGTGTCTGATTCCCTCAGGATCCAAACCGAAGCCGCCAATATCCAGCTCGCTGAGCAGTTCGCCGTCACCGACTCCCTCCGTCAGGAAGAAGAGGCAGCGAACGCCGAGCTCACGATGCAGATTGACGTCTCAAACACACTCCGCCGGCAATCCGAGGAACTGCGCCTGGATGCTGAGGCAGCCAATGAGCGGCTGACGGAGCAGATCGACGTCTCAGACAGCCTACGCACGGTTGCCGAGTCCGTCCTCGAGAGCGCCCGTGAGTCCCGCATCGAGACCATCACCATCGCGCTCGCAAGTCATGCCATGCGGCAGCTGCGGCTGGGGGACGCCGAGCTCGGCGCCCACCTGGCCCGGCAGGCCTATGAGTTCGGCAAACAGGGTGAGGGCGCCTTCATCGCGCCCGTTCACGAAGCGCTGAATGCGTCACTCATGGAACTGGGCGAAGGCCCGACGCTGGCGGGCTACCGGAATCGCGCGAGCGTACGCTCCATAGCATACGGCCCCGACGACGCACTGATCGCATGGGCGGACGAAAGCGGTTCGTTGACCCTGGCATCGTTGGCCGGCAGTACGGTCCACACAAAAACGATCGGCAGGCACGACGGAGGAGCCAGAGTCGTCGCATTCGGACCCGCGACGTCGCCGGAGATGATCGCGTCGGGCGGACAAGATGGCGTTGTTCTACTCTGGATCGATCCCTCTGCCCCGGACGCCGACCCTGTCAAGTTGGGAACCCATGCCAGCCCGGTCTGGTCACTCGATTTCACATCAGACGGCCGGCAATTGGCGTCTGGAGGAGCAGGCAAAGAAATCAGGATCTGGGATGTGAAGGCGCTCCGGCAGGCTGGAAGCATTACCGTCGAAGGTGGCAGAATCAGAACGCTTCGCTTCAGTCCCGTCGCGCCGCTTCTTTCCGCCGCCGGCGAAGACGGCTCGATTCGAGTCTGGGATGTCCGGAATCCCGACGTCGCACCGACTACATGGCAGACGGGACAAGGAAGGCTGCAAGCGATTGCATTCAGTCCTGACGGCACGCATCTGGCGTCCGGCGGAACCACCACGGACGTCAGAATATGGATACGCGACGCATCGACGGGCCAATGGAGCATCGGACCGGTACTGCAGGGACACGAAGGTCCGATCAACGCACTTGCATTCTCCCCCGACGGTAGGAGGTTGGCGTCCGGCAGTTCCGACCACAGCGTGCAGGTGTGGGACTTGGAACACCCGACGATCAGTCCAATCTTGTTGCAGGGCCATGACTCCTGGGTCTGGTCGCTTGCGTTCAAGTCCGACGGTTCGGCACTCGTATCGGCCGGGGCAGACAAGCTGGTTTCAACGTGGTACGTTGACTTGGCCCGCATGGCCGGCAGGGTATGCGCGGCTGTCGGAGCACGCGAGTTAACGCGCGAGGAATGGGCACGATTTGTCGGGGAGGATGTGCCGTACGAGGAGAGTTATGAGCCTTGCAGCACCACCGTGAAATCAGAGATCAGAGATCAGAAATCAGAAATCAGAGATCAGAGATCAGAGATCGGAAATCAGAATTCAGAATTGGGGGCGGTGCAGAAATGAAGAGCCGCCCCAACCGAAAAATCCTCGTTTTGGCGTTCGTTTCCTTCTTGGCGGCAAGGGCGGCGGTGGCGCAGGATGGACCGATAGCAGTCGCGTGCGATGCGAACAGCCTGAATGCTGCGAGCTCGGCGTACGACGTGGGGATGTTCGACCGTGCAATCGTAAGGCTAAAACCTTGCCTTCCGAATGGGTTCGATCAGAAGGACGAGCAGATCGGCGCGTACCGGCTACTCGCCCTGAGCTACATCGTGACCGACTCACTGGAGCAGGCGCGCTCGTCGGTACGGCAACTGGTTCGAGCGGACCGAAAGTACGAGCCGGATTTAGAGAACGATCCCCCGCTGTTCGCCGCGATGGTCCAGGATGCAAAGCCGGCGTGGTACACCTGGTTCTATCAGGGTGGCAGCGGGCCGCAGTGGATTGGAAGGGCGGCGATTGTGGGGGCGGCGGTGAGTCTGCCTTTCCTACTAAAGAGTGAGACGGTAGAGCCGTTGCCGGAGCCGCCTGCGCTGCCTCCTCGGTAGACCTTACTTCCTACTTCCCTTAGAGCCCTTCCGCCTCGATCACCAGGGGAAGCGACGGATCGTACTTGGCCACGCTGAATCCAAAGGATCCGAATCGTCTCATCGCATAGTCTGCCGCTAGTGCCGCTACGACCCCGTTGATGGTCTGGTGTGCTCGGGGCCGCGGATACAGTCGAAATTCCGCCGAGGTGGACACCAGGAGTCCTCCTGACTGAAGCAACTCGGGTTGATCGGCTCCATCGTAGTACAGGAGGACCGTCGCCGGATCAGTGCCGGGGGCCAAAGTGAACCTGCGCACTACGCCCGAGCTCGACGCCGACACTCTCAAATCGACGCCGTCGTAGAGGCCGGTGTAGGTCACCTCGGAAAAGAGCGGCATGGAGGCAGCGAGCCCGCCGGCCAACGTTTCATCCGGGTACGATGTGCCTCTGTCAAGCCGGCCGGTGGCGCTTACGGTCGGTTTCGGATTCGCACCGATGAAACGAAAACTCACATCGCCCGATCGGCCTCGTTCCGTC
>DATKEJ010000173.1:0-5460 GCA_035512315.1 Rhodothermales bacterium
CTTCTCTTCAGGGGATTCATCCGCGTGGCGAGGTCGGCGCCCGATCCGCTCGGCTTCTTCCTGGCAGTAGGCGTCACGACCATGATCTGCCTCTACGGCCTTGTTAACGCGGCCGTTGCTTGTGGGCTCTTTCCAGTCACCGGACTTCCCATGCCGTTCGTTTCCTACGGCGGGACCTCTCTGTTGGCAAGCGGAGTGCTCATCGGGATACTTCTAAACATCTCCAAGTCGGCGGCGATGGTGGCGCCGGTGTCCTCCAAATGACGTCTCCACGCTCACATATCCCGCGGATCCTGTTCGCCGGTGGGGGAACGGGAGGACACGTCTACCCTGCGCTCGCGATAGCAGATGCCGTGCGCAGTATCGAGCCGTCCGCGTCGATCGCGTTCGTCGGGACGCGCGAGCGGATCGAGTGGACGGCCGTACCGAGAGCCGGATATCCCATCCATCCGATCACGGTAAGCGGATTTCACAGGAAGCTGACCGCGCGCAACCTCACTTTCCCGCTGAAGCTCGTCAAGGGATTGATTGAAAGCTGGTCGCTCGTCGGCGCGTTCGATCCCGACGTGGTTGTCGGAACCGGAGGCTACGTCTCCGGGCCGGCCTTGTGGACCGCGGATATGAGGGGCCGGCGCACACTGATTCAGGAGCAGAACGCATATGCGGGCGTCACCAATCGCCTGCTGGGGCGACGGGCTGACAGCATCCACATCGCCTTCCCGGAAGCGGAGCGATACTTTCCGGCCAGCCGCTGCAAGCTCAGCGGAAATCCGGTGCGGACGTCACTTACGGAAACATCCAGAGAGGCGGCCCGCACGGCGCTCGGGATTCCCGCTACGGCTCAAGTCCTGTTTGTTTTTGGCGGCTCGCTCGGAAGTCGCGCACTCAACGACGCCATGACTGCTTCGGTAAAGACGTTGCTGGAGCGTCCCGATCGTTTCATCCTCTGGCAGACCGGGCCCCGGTATTTCGAGGAGATCAGGCCTGCGTTCGGTCATGAACGGCTCCAGCTCATGGCGTATGTCGACAGGATGGATCGCGCGTACGCCGCATCCGACCTCGTCGTCTGCAGGGCGGGCGCCATTACGTGCAGCGAGCTGATGGCCACGGGCTCCGCCGCCGTGCTCGTTCCTTCAAAGAACGTCGCCGAAGATCACCAGACGAAAAACGCCAGGTCGCTCGCGACGCGCGACGCGGCTGCTCTGCTCGCGGAAAAGGACCTGGATAAGCTGGTCGACACGATTGAGTCCCTGTTCTCGGATCCCGCCCGGCTTGCCAAGATGGGTGAGGCGGCCAGAGCCATGGCCCGTCCAGACGCTGCGGTCGAGATCGCGCGCGACGTGCTCGCACTCGCATCGGAAAGAGCGCCGCGCCGTGAGGAGGTGGAGGCATGACGGACCAAACGCGCAGACAACGGCCGCTGGGGCTCATTCGGCACATCCATATGGTCGGCATCGGCGGCATCGGCATGAGCTCGATCGCAGAAGTCCTCCTTCTTCGTGGATACGTCGTGAGCGGTTCCGATCTGAGCCTGTCGTCGGTGACCGATCATCTCAACAGTCTGGGGGCGACCGTATTCGGCGATCACGACCGTGAGCATGTCGAGAGCGCCGACGTCGTCGTCTACTCGTCCGCCGTTCGTCCAAAGGAAAATCCTGAGACCGTCGAGGCCGAGCGGCTGCGTATTCCCTTGATTCGCCGTGACGAGATGCTCGGCGAGCTCATGCGGATGAAGTATGGCATTGCGATCGCGGGCACGCACGGCAAAACAACGACGACGTCCATGACGGGAGTCGTCATCGGCGCTGCAGGCTTCGACCCGACCATCATCGTCGGTGGGAAAGTCGCGGCCTTCGGCTCGAACGCCGTCACAGGCGAAGGCGATCTGATCGTCATCGAGGCGGACGAATACGACAGAACGTTCCTCCGGCTCACGCCGGTCGTCGCCGTGATTACGACCATCGAAGAAGAACATCTGGACACATATCGCGATCTGAACGACATCCGAGACGCTTTCACTCAGTTCGCGAACTCCGTGCCGTTTTTCGGAGCCGCCGTTCTCTGTCTCGACGATCCAAACGTCCAGTCAATCATCCCTCGCCTCGACCGGCGGATCATCACGTACGGCACATCGCGCCAGGCGGACATCAGGGCTGAGGACGTCGTGCAGACCGGAACCGAGATCCGCTTCGCCGTCAACAAGGGCAAGGTGCGGGTCGGTGAGATCGCCGTGGGCATGCCCGGACTTCACAACGTTCGAAACGCTCTCGCCGCCGTGGCGGTCGGGCTGGAGCTCGAGATTCCGTTCGAAACGATTCGCAAGGCGCTCCGGCGATTTTCCGGGGTGCAGCGGCGATTCGAAGTCAAGGGCGAGGGGAGAGGAGTCCTCGTCGTGGACGACTACGGTCACCACCCCACCGAGATCAAGGCGACCCTCGAGGCTGCAGCCACGGCATGGCCCGGCAGACGCCTTATCGCCGTTTTCCAACCCCACCTTTATTCCCGGACGCTGCTCTTCAAGGAAGGATTCGCCAGGGCGTTCTTCAACGCGGACTTGCTCGTGGTGACCGACGTCTATCCCGCGAGGGAGGACCCTATCGACGGCGTCGACGGGATGACCATTGTTGGCGCCGTCACGCAGGCGGGCCACAAGGACGTCAGGTACGTCAGCGACAAGAACGACTTGCCCGACTTCCTGAGCGTCGTGGTCAAATCGGGCGATGTGGTGATCACGCTCGGAGCCGGCGATATATGGCGATTCGGCGAGCAGTTCATGACGAGCTATTTCCAGGAGGCGAACCATGTCTGAGACCAAGCCCGTTCGCCGGGACAGGACGCTGACTCGACGCCGCGTCGCCTGGATGGCTGCATCCGCTGGCGCGGTCGTGCTCATCGGATGTGCGACGTACTACTTGAGCGAAGTAACCGTCGGTCGCGTGAGCGTTCACGGGTCGGTTCATGCATCGGTCGAGACGGTGGTCGACCTCGCAGGAGTCGCAAGGGGAGACACGCTTTACCGCGTCGACACCGGCATGATCGAGAGCCGCGTGGCGCTGCATCCGTGGATCGAGCGTGCCGAGGTCACGAGATGGCCGACCGGAGTCCTCGCGATCGAGGTGCACGAGCGAACACCAGTCGTCCTGTCGGTTTCGGCAGCGGGACAGCCGGTGTTCTACATCGATCGCACGGGAGCGTCGCTTCCCGTCGACTCGGTATCGACGTATGACGTGCCGCTTCTCCGGGGCATCGCGAACGGAAATCGTCCCGCTCCGATTAGCGACAGCGCTACCGTGGAGCTGCTTGAAGTGATCGCCTCGCTTCCGCCCTCAGTAGACGGCCTTCTGTCGGATCTGATTGTTCGTCCCGACGGCGAGGTTGACGCGATAACGGTGCCTGTGGATGACGGCACGTGCATCCGCGTTCGGTTGGGCCGCGGCGAATACGCTCGCAAGATGAAGACGCTGAGGGCTTTCTGGACCCAGGCCGTGGCCGGATTTCCGAAAAAACGAATTGAGTGGATCGACCTGCGATTTCGAGGTCAGGTTATCACGAAAGAAGAGTCTGTTATCAGCTAAAACACCGTGCACCCTCCGTTGAGGGGCGGCACAAGAAACGTAAATGACCTATGGAAGAGCAGATCGTAGTCGGGGTTGACATCGGCACAACCAAGGTGTGTGCCATGGTCGCCAGCTCCGACGACATTGGTCGCATCAACATTCTCGGTGTGGGCGTGGCCCCCTCCGAGGGTTTGAATCGCGGGGTAGTGGTGAATATCGATAAGACCGTGGAGGCGGTGCACGCGGCGATCCACGATGCCGAGCGGGCCGCCGGACTCTCGGTGCGTCAGGTTGTCGTAGGGATCGCGGGGGATCACATCCAGAGCTTTCAGAGCCGCGGGGTGATCACTATCCGAGAGAGGGAAATCTCGGCGGATGACGTCGAGCGACTGCTCGACGACACCCGTCATATCGCGCTGCCGGGCGATCGCCAGATCCTGCACGTCATGCCGCAGGAATTCATCGTCGACGGACAGGACGGCGTCACCGAGCCGATCGGGATGCGCGGGATGCGCCTGGAGGCCAATGTCCACATCATCACCGGACTCATCTCCGCGGCCCAGAACATCTATCGCTGCATAGAGAAGACGGGGCGCGAGGTCGCCGACATCGTGCTCGAGCCGCTGGCTAGCTCGTACGCCGTGCTGCACCCTGAAGAGAAGGAGATCGGCGTAGCGCTTGTCGACATCGGTGGAGGAACGACCGACATCGCCGTATTTGAAGACAACATGATTCGTCACACGGCCGTCGTGGCCGTGGCCGGGAATCAGGTCACCGAGGACATCCGGAAGGGTCTCGGTATCATGCGAAATGACGCCGAGCAGCTCAAGTGCCAGTACGGTGTCGCCATGCCGGGCCTTGTTGAACACGACGAGGAGATCAGCATCCCCGGGATCCCCGGCCGCCACGAGAAAATCGTGAGACGATCGACGCTCGCCCAGATCATCCAGCCGCGCCTCGAGGAGATCCTCGAAATCGTGGATCAGGAGCTGAAGCGCAGCGGATACGCGCGCCGGCTTGGCGCCGGAGTCGTCTTGACGGGCGGGGGATCGCTGATTCCAGGTACTGTCGAACTGGCCGCCGACGTGCTCGGGCTCGAAGCGCGGGAGGGACGCGCGACGGGGCTTTCCGGCGGGTTGGTCCAGGAAGTAACGAATCCAAAGTTCGCGACGGGCGTCGGCCTCGTCCTTTATGGCCTGCGGCCGGAGGGATTGTCGAGTGTGCCGTTCAGTCTCGCGCCGGACGGCGACCGACGGCCGCTCCGGGGAGGGGACAGGACCATTCGCGAGCGCATCCGTGACCGTATGGTCGGCTGGTTCAACGAGCTCTAGCCCAAACGAATGGAAACGCAAATAATACAGGATCCGGGGATTGCTCAACCCCCGATTCAGCTACAACTAAATCTGGAGGGCTTTATGCCTGAAGAAACAAGAGAACTCCGCATCGCCGACAGCTTCACGTTCGACAGTGAAGCCATCGAGCCTGCGAAGATCAAAGTGATTGGAGTCGGCGGCGGCGGCGGAAACGCAGTGAACAACATGATTTCGAAGGGCATCCGTGGCATTGACTTCCTTGCCATCAATACCGATGCCCAGGCACTCGAAGCGAATCTGGCACCGGGGAAAATTCAAATCGGCCGAATGCTGACCCAGGGACTGGGCGCCGGCGCGCGACCGAACGTAGGAGCCAAGGCCGCCGAAGAGAGTCGCGAGGCGATCGAGCAGGCGATCGCAGGATCCGACATGGTCTTCATAACGGCCGGAATGGGAGGCGGAACGGGCACCGGCGCCGCACCCATTGTCGCTTCCATCGCTCACCAGATGGAGATCCTGACCGTTGCGATCGTCACGAAGCCGTTCCATTGCGAAGGGAGCAGGCGGCTCCAGATGGCCATGAACGGCAT
>DATKEJ010000174.1:0-6026 GCA_035512315.1 Rhodothermales bacterium
TCATCGTCACGCTTTTCGTGGCGCCCCTCCTTGGAACGACGAATTACGGGATTTACACCTATCTGATCCTCCCGGGAGCGGTACTTCTTCCTCTGCTCCTGTTCGGCTCGGCGTCTGCGATCCGATTCTATGTGAGCAAGGGCGAACTTGATGCTGCCAGTGTCGGATTTCCGGCGCTGGTGCTGGGATTGCTTCACGGAGCGCTTGCCGCAGCCGTCACGCTTGCTCTATGGCAGGCCGGCTGGCTTGGCGAGACGGGCAGTTCGATAACGCTTGCCATGCTGGCCCCGGTACTTTACGTCCTGCCGCTTCAGGGCGCCGGATTGACCATGAACATGGTGATGGTTGGCGAGTCGTGGTTCAGTGCGATGAACCTCTATCTACTGCTGAACAATCTCCTGCCGCCCGTTTTCTTGGCGGCGCTAGTGCTCTTCGGTGGGCTGGGACTGGAAGGCGCTATTTGGACAATTTTCGCCTCGAACGCTCTACTTTCCGTCGTAGCCGTCGGCATGATCTACTTCAAATATCGCCCTCGGTCTACTATTCCGCTGCGAATGGTCGCCCAGTTCTACGGCTACGGGATCCGCGCCTGGGTCGGTGCGCTGGCCAACCGGGCGAGCGGCAGGCTGGATCAGTTCGTCCTCGGCTTTGCCCGGGCGCCTGGAGATCTCGGTGTTTACCGGATTGCCGTAATGGTAGCCGAGTTGTTGTGGATTATCCCTGACGCCGTCAGCATTCCGCTTTTCAATCGCGTCTCGCGTTCTACCAGCGATCACGAACGGGTGACCATCACCGCCAAAAGTCACCGCGTTGTGCTCGCTGTCGTCATGGTCGCTGCCGTTGTACTCTTCTTCGCCGGGCGGTGGCTCTTGCCGCGTCTGCTCGGTGCAGAGTATGCCGACGCGTGGTGGCTGATGGGGCTCCTCATACCCGGCACGGTCTCCCTGGTCACATCCCGGCTTCTAAACATGTTCTTCTCCGCGACAGGCCGTCCGGAGAAAGCGAGCATTGTGGAAGTCATCGGAGCGATCGTGTCGATAGCGGCCTATCTGGCCCTCATCCCGACGCTCGGCGTAGCGGGCGCGGCGATCGGGACGTCGCTCGCCTATATCGTTATTGCCGTTACGTCCAACCAGATGTTCAGGAGGAGCATTTCCCCTGTCAGAGCGCGCCTTTTCCGAACGCGCTGGGCCGACATCAAATGGGCGACGCAGCTTGTCAGGGATTCGTTCGGGATATGGGGAAGGGCGCTTAGGCGGTCCTAGGTGCATGGTGCATGGACGTTCCCGGTTCCAGGTTCCAGGTTCCAGGTTACCCGTCATCCCGGACTTGCAGACTTGTAGACTTGTAGACTTGTAGACCAAAAAGGTGCTTGCATTTACCAATGCGAAGACCGTATCCTTGCTTCGTTATGTCAATCGGCCGCTCATATCGACGATTTACTTTTGCCTGGTGGTGGTTTACCAACGCCAGAACAGTGGATCGTCGTATCCCGGGAGTGAAGCGCGACTGACGTAACCCCGAACTGAATCCTACGAAGACCCACTGTTCAAACGGCAGTGGGTCTTTTTTTTACCCATGAGACTCGACGAATTCAATAAGCTGGTTGCGGCCACGCCGCGGAGGAGAGGACAAACGCTTGTCGTTCCGTTCGTCCGTCGCGTGAGCGCGGATCTCCTGACGCCGGTGTCGGCATACCTGCAGCTTCGCGAACCGGGAAAACCGAGCTTCCTCCTCGAGAGCGTCGAAGGGGGCGAGCGGCTGGCGAGGTACTCTTTCATCGGAAAGCGCCCGTTCCGAATGGTTGAGGCTCGAGGCGTCGAAACGGCCGTTTCCGACGTCGATGCCTCCGACAATCCCTCGCGCCGGATCATGAGGGAAGGCGGCTTTTTCACTGTGATGCAGCAGGTTCTCGACGAGTACGTCGAGGTGGTCGATCCCGATCTCCCCCGCCTCCGAGGGGGCGCTGTTGGATATGTCTCTTACGACGCCGTCCGCCTGCTCGAGCGCATCTCGATGAACGGTCACTCAACGGACGGCCCCCCGGATGCCCTTTGGGGTCTCTACCGATCGATCGTCGCCTTCGACCACGTGAAGCACCAGGTGGTCGTGATCTCCAACGCCGTGGTCGACGATGATACCGACCTCGAATCCTCCCATGAGCGGGCGGTAAGAAATCTGGAGCAGCTTCAGGAAGAGCTGTTTTCGGAATCGTTCACTCGCCCAGAGCGAGTTCGACTCGAAGACAGCATCCCGACCGCGAACATGACGCGAGCCGAGTTCGAAGAGGCCGTGAGGGATGCCAAGCACGAGATCTTCGAAGGGAACGCCCTGCAAATCGTGTTATCACAAAGATTTGACACATCGTTTCAGGGAGATCGCTTCAATTTGTACCGGGCACTCCGACAGGTCAATCCGTCACCCTATCTGTACTTCCTGGATTTCGGTGAACTGACGCTCATCGGTTCGTCCCCGGAGGTGCTCGTACGTGTCGAGCAGGGACGAGCAGAGCTCCTGCCCATCGCCGGCACTCGTCCCCGCGGCAAGGACGCGGCAGAAGATCGCCGGCTCGAAGAAGACCTGCTCGCTGATGCCAAGGAGCGCGCCGAGCACGCGATGCTGGTCGATCTCGGTCGTAACGATCTGGGACGCGTCTGCCGTCTTGACTCCGTCAAAGTGGACCGCTACGCCTTTGTCGAACGCTACTCCCATGTGATGCACATCGTGTCCTCGGTGTCCGGCCGCCTTGGCGACGGCCGCACGCCGATGGAAGTGCTCGCCGCCTGCTTTCCGGCCGGCACGGTCAGCGGCGCTCCGAAGGTCTCGGCCATGCAGATCATCGACCGGCTGGAATTGGACCGGCGAGGCGTCTACGCCGGTGCGGTCGGGTATGTGGACTTTTCGGGGAATATGGACATGTGCATAGCGATCCGGACGATGGTCGTCCAGCAGAATCGGGTCAGCATCCAGGCTGGCGCAGGCATCGTGGCCGACAGTGATCCGAGCAGGGAGTACGATGAAACCGTGAATAAGGCCCGCGCACTGCATGAAGCCATTCGGGTCGCCGCCGAGGAACTGATTTAGGTCGTAAACTATCAGGCTTTCAAAACACCGAAATCACAGCGTCTTATCAACGGTCATGGCAAATTTCTTACTCAATAAAGGCGGCGCGGGCAAATCAATCACCAGGCACGAGACTGCCGGGAAGATGAGCGAACTCGTTCGTCGCCTCATCAGCATTACGCGAACGTACGAGCGACTTTTGGCGGCACTGGGTAATGCAGGATCGGACCATCGCGTCGGCGCTATGCAGAATCGGACGCGGACCGATATCGGGAAGCTTTCAGAAATCATCCTGAGTACGGGCGGCATCACGCCTCGCTACGCCGATCCGGTGAGCACGAGCGACGATCCCGATCAACTCATCCGTGCCCTCAACGAGGCCGAGCGCGCGTTTCGGGACGAGCTGGAGGAGAGCCTCAAACTCAAGCACCATTATCGGACGATCGCCGTTCTCGAGACGCTTCACAAGAACACGGAAGATCGTATCCGTCTCGTCCGTGAGCTGGCACACGATTACAACGTTCCCGTCGGTTAGCGCGCACAATGGAGTCGACAGAGCACATATCGCCAGCAGGGGCGTCCGCGACGGAGAAGACCGTGGTGGTATCCGGCATTCAGCCGTCGGGAACGCTGCACCTCGGCAACTACTTCGGAGCCATCCGCCAGCACATAGCGCTCCACAAGGCACACGAGTCGTACTACTTTATAGTCAACTACCACGCGCTGACGACACTGAAGGATGCCGAGGCGCTTCGGAGGTACTCGATCGACGTCGCACTCGATTACCTGGCGCTCGGCTTCGACCCGGATCAGAGCGCACTTTTCCTTCAGAGTGACGTTCCCGAAGTAACTGAGCTTGCCTGGATTCTCTTCTGCGTCACGCCGGTGTCTCAGCTCGAGAAGGGTGTCGCGTTCAAGGAAAAAGTCGCGATGGGCCTGTCGGCGAACGCGGGACTGTTCAATTATCCAATCCTTCAGGCCGCCGACATTCTGATTTACGGCGGGACCCAGGTCCCCGTCGGCGCCGATCAGAAACAGAACATCGAGATCACGCGCGACGCGGCCCTCCGCTTCAACAATACGGTTGGCCGCGACGTCCTTCCCATTCCGGACGCCTATATCCTCGACGACGTCGCCGTCGTGCCCGGAATCGACGGCCGCAAGATGTCGAAGAGCTACCAGAACACGATCGGGATCTTCGACGAGGGCAGGGAGCTGAAGGACAAAGTCATGTCGATCGTGACCGACTCGACGCCGCTGGAGGCGCCCAAGGACCCGAAATCCGACAACGTATTCGCCCTCATCTCGCTGTTTGCCGATGAGGAGACGCGTGAAAAAATCGCGGGGGCGTACAGAGCCGGAGGGTATGGATATGGTCACGCCAAGAAGGAGCTGCTCGCGCTGGTAATCGACGCGTTCGGTGAGGCCAGGGACCGACGCCGCGAGCTCGCCGTGCGTCCAGACTTCGTCCTCGATGTCCTTCGAGACGGTGCGCGGAAGGGTCGTTCCCGCGCTCGGGAGATCATGGAGGCCGTCCGCGAGAGCGTCGGTCTCATCACCACTTACTGATCGAAGCCATGATTCTGATCATCGACAACTACGACTCGTTCACGTACAATCTGGTTCACCTCGTTGGACGTTTCCGCGACGACCTCACGGTCGTCCGGAACGATGCCGTAAGCGGGGATGAAATCGAGGAAATAAATCCGGATCTGATCCTCATCTCGCCCGGACCGGGTCGCCCGGCCGACGCAGGCGTTTCGGTCGAAGCGATTCGCAGATTCGGCGAGCGTATTCCCATTCTGGGGGTTTGCCTCGGTCACCAGGCTATCGGTGAAGTATTTGGAGGCACGGTCACGTACGCCCCGACGATTATGCACGGAAAGACGAGCCGCGTGTTTCATGACAATCGTACTATTTTCAAGGACTTGGATGACGGATTCGAGGCCACCCGGTACCACTCGCTGGTGATTGATCCAGCGTCTCTACCGGCGACCCTGGAGGTTTCCGCAAGAACGGAAGACCACGTTATCATGGGTGTTCGCCACAAGGAGCTACCCATTGAGGGTGTGCAGTTTCACCCCGAAAGCGTGCTCACCGAGGCGGGCGGTCGCATGATCGGCAACTGGTTGGCTTGCTACGGCAGCGGTGTAGCGGTGCACAAGAATCGCCTGGAGGATGCCTGATGAGAGCCTACCTGAGAAAGATCGCCGACGGCGAGCGGCTAACGGCCCTGGAATCCGAGCAGGCGCTTCTCACCATGATGCGTGGCGAAGCGAGCGTCGAGGAAATCGCAGGTTTCCTTCTGGGGCTCAGGGCGCGAGGCGAGACCATTGACGAGCTCGAGGGCTGTGTGCGGGCCATGCGCGCCTGCTGTCTGTCCATCAAGTTGGATGATCCGAACGCCATCGACCTCTGCGGTACGGGCGGCGATCAGCTCGGGACGTTCAATATTTCCACCACAGCATCCTTCGTCGTGGCGGGGGCCGGCGTCACGGTTGCGAAGCACGGAAACAGATCCGTTTCCTCAAAATCAGGCTCGGCCGACGTGCTCGAGGCGCTGGGTGTACACACCGTGCTTTCTCCAGAGGGCGTCGGCGAATGCATCAGCAGAACCGGAATCGGCTTCCTGTTTGCGCCGACCTTCCACCCTGCCCTGAAACACGTCATGCCGGTCCGCCACGCCCTCGGCGTCAGAACCATGTTCAACATCATGGGGCCGATGTGCAACCCCGCAATGGTTCGCCGCCAACTCGTGGGCGTCTTCGACCCTGACGTGGCGCGCCTCGTGGCGACAATACTACTGAGACTGGGCGCCGAGCATGTGATCACGGTGCACGCCAGCGACGGGTTGGACGAAATCACATTGACCGGACCTACCACGCTGCACATCGCCCGCTCGGGGATGTCGGAACCCGAAACGGTCGAGTTCCGGCCGGAGTCGCTCGGGTTCAAACTGTCGG
>DATKEJ010000175.1:0-9473 GCA_035512315.1 Rhodothermales bacterium
TGGCGCGTCCGCGCGAGCAACCCGCAGGGTGATGGACCGTTTTCCAGTGTTTTCTCTTTCACGACCATTGTGTTTGAGCCGGGTGCGCCAGCTCTTACTTCCCCTTCGAATGGAGCCCTTGCGGTCAGCATTACGCCGACCTTCGTCTGGGGCGCCGTGACCAAAGGATTGGGTAAGACGCAAGACGGCAGTACGGCTGCGACGTCGTACGACTTGGAGGTTGCGACCGACGGCAGTTTCAACAACAAGGTCGTTTCCGAGACGGGAATAGCGGGCACGTCGTACGACGAGGCCGAGCTTGCAAACGGCGTGCAGTACTTCTGGCACGTGCGTGGAGTCAACGAGGCGGGCGTCGGTCCGTTTTCGTCCACGTCCAATTTTGTAACAGTCGCCGGGGGGGCCCAGCAGGTCACCCTGGTCTCGCCTGCCAACGCATCCACGGAAGTAGACTTGTCACCCACACTGAGGTGGAATTCCGTTTCGGGCGCTGCAACGTATCATCTTCAGATCTCGAAAGTGCCCAATTTCACGACGCTCGTGCTCAACCTTCCCTCGGTTGGGGGCACCGAGTTTCAGACAACGGATCTTGACGGATCCACGAATCACTATTGGCGCGTACGGGCCACCAATAGCGGGGCGGAGAATTGGTCGGCCGCGTGGTCGTTCACGACCGGCTCCGGAACGCCCGACAAGGTCACGCTCGTTGCTCCGATCGATGGGTCTACGAACGTTGCCCTCGAGCTCATGCTGTCGTGGAACCAGGCGCTCAAAGCGGATGCGTACGATCTGCAGGTGGCGACGGACAACCAGTTCAGCAACGTCGTGCTTGACGTCGGCACGTCCGGGACGTCCCTGATGATGGACGAGCTGATCCACGGTCAGGTCTATTACTGGCGCGTTCGCGGCACGAACTCGGTGACGGATGGCGAGTGGTCGACCGTTCGCGGGTTCATCACAGAGCGCGGGGGCGACACTCAGGTACTTCAGATTTCGCCCGAAGGCGGGACGACCGGGGTTCCGCTCGAAACCGAATTGGTATGGCATTCGGTTCCGGGGGCCGCGAGTTATCATGTCCAGGTTGCGACCACCTTCTCGTTCCAGCTTAGCTCCATCAAGTTTGAGGCCTCCCAGCATCCCGACACGGTCTTTCAGTTGGTTGATCTTGGACCCGACTCGACGTTCGCCTGGCGTGTCAAGGCGTCAAACGCCGGCGTGAACAACTGGTCGATGACGGCGTCGTTCGTCACTGGCAAGGGGGTACCGACTCAGGTTGTCCTGGAATCGCCACTGGACGAGGCCGTTGAGGTCGATCTGGAGTCCGAGCTGATTTGGACGGTTCCATCGCGCGCTACGTCATTCAATCTTCAGGTGGCACTCGACGAGAACTTCAGTACCGTACTCGTCGACGAAACGGGTCTTACCGAGGTGACGTTCACGCTGCCGCAGCTCGATCCGGTAACGGATTACTTCTGGCGCGTACAGGGGCAGAATCAGGACGGCGTCGGTGACTGGTCTGAGACGCGCAAATTTACGACCATCGGTGTCGAGCCGCCAGTTGCTCCGGTTCTGATCTCACCGCTGAACGGTGCCGCTGAGGTCAGTTTCAAGCCACTGTTGTCGTGGAGTGCCTCGGAGACCGCTACGTCGTACAAGCTCGAAGTGGCGACCAGCGCGGCATTCACCACAGTAACTATTGCGGTTGTAGTCGCCCAGCCGTTCTACCAGGCATCCGCCCTTTCACTTGGGGATGACTATTTCTGGCGCGTGGAAGCTCGGAATGCGGGAGGATCAAACGTGTCGGACGTCTGGAACTTCACGACCGTCGTCGAGACTGCTGCGGAGGATGAGGAGATCCCGGAAGACTTCTCGTTGTCGCAGAACTACCCGAATCCGTTCAACCCCTCCACCTCCATCGAGTTTGCGATGCCGAGGGCGGGCCAGGCCTCGCTGGTGATATACGACGTCAGGGGTGAGGAGGTCGCCCGCCTCGTCGACGGATTCAAGTCGGCGGGCCGTCATGCAGTTCGGTGGGATGCAGGGTTCCTCCCCAGCGGGGTGTACCTGTATCGCTTCCAGGCCGACGGATTTTCCGAAGTGCGGAAGCTGACGCTGACGAAATAGTCCATTTGTGCGCATGGCGGATCCACTCGTAGATACATTCGGACGCGTCCATTCCTATCTCCGTCTCTCATTGACGGAGCGCTGTAACCTTCGCTGCCTGTACTGCATGCCGGCGGAGGGAGTGCCGTTGAAGCCTCGAGAGGAGATACTCTCCTACGAGGAGCTCCTGCGCTTGTCGACTCTCTTCGTGTCACTCGGCGTCGACAAGATCCGACTCACCGGCGGTGAGCCGCTGGTCCGGAAGGATGTCGTTCCGTTCATCGCCCGCATCGGTGCGATCAACGGCTTGAGGGCGCTCGCCATGACGACCAACGGACTGCTCCTCTCGCCCCGTCTCGACGCCCTTAAGAAGGGTGGGCTTACCCACCTCAATATCAGTCTCGATACACTGCGCCCCGACCGTTTCGATTCAATCACCCGGCGAAAGGGGCTCGGTACCGTGCTGACCGCGATCGACGACGCGCTCGCGGCGGGATATGAGCCTAAGGTCAATTGCGTCGTTCTGAGAGGTTTTAACGACGATGAGCTGATCGATTTCGTGGCACTCGCGCGAGATCGTCCGCTTCACATACGATTCATCGAATACATGCCTTTCGACGGCAACGAATGGTCGGTCGGGAAGCTTATGCCCTATGCGGAGGCGCTCGAGGTAATCGAGGCGGAGATTCCGCTGGTGCGCTTGTCAGACGGACCGCACGAAACGGCAAAGTCGTACCGCGCGGCGGGTCACGCAGGCACGATCGGGTTTATCAGCTCGATGAGCGATGATTTCTGTTCGGGCTGCAACCGCCTGAGGATAACGGCTGACGGGAATCTCAAAGTCTGCCTGTTCGGCAGGGCCGAGATATCGCTACGCGATGCCATGCGGGCGGGAGCGACCGACGCCGAGATCACGCAATTGGTTCGAGATGCGGTCGCCAGGAAGAAGGCCGCGCACGCCGGCATGCTCGCGCTGGCGGAAACGCCGAACCGACCCATGATCCTGATCGGCGGTTGAGTCCGATGCGCGTTGCACCTTGAGAAGGTCGCATCTATCTTGTCGCCGACACTTTCAAACCAACTACAACACACACAAACACAGCGATGTTGATAGCCGAAGACGTTCCCACCCTTACTCACGTCGATTCGGAGGGCAAGGTGCGCATGGTGGATGTCTCCGCCAAATCTGACACCCTTCGTACTGCAGTGGCTGCCGGCACGGTAAGACTGGGGAAGGATGCGTTCCGTTTGGTGGCGACAAATCAAATCGCTAAAGGCGACGTTTTGACGACCTCGCAGATGGCCGGCATCATCGGGGCCAAGCACACGAGTGATCTTGTCCCGCTTTGCCATCCGGTCGCTCTTCGGGGTGTGGACGTAGACCTCACTCTGGACGAAGAGACAAACTCGGTGAAGATCCGCGCCTTCACCAAATCCGTCGGCCCGACCGGCGTTGAAATGGAGGCCCTCACCGCGGTGTCGGTGGCCGCCCTCACCGTCTACGACATGTGTAAGTCGGTTTCCAAGACAATTGAAATTACCGACATCCGACTCTTGGCCAAGACAGGCGGTCAAAGCGGCGACTACCGCCGCGAGGAAGAGGCGATCGGATAATCCGTACGCTTAAATCGTTACGAAATGGAAGGCTTTGCTATAACGGGACTCCTGCTCATCGGGCTCATCATCGTGGGCCTGGTTTTGCTTCTCTATTATGTCCCCGTCGGACTCTGGGTGACAGCTTTCTTCTCTGGCGTCAGGGTCAAGCTGGTTCGAGACTTGGTCGGGATGCGTCTTCGCAAGGTTCCTCCCGCGGTCATCGTGAAAAGCCTGATCACGGCGCACAAAGCCGGCATTCCGGTGGATCCGCCGAAACTCGAGGCGCATTACCTTGCAGGCGGGCACGTCCAAAAGGTGGTAAATGCCCTGATCTCAGCAGACAAGGCGAACATCGACCTCACGTTCGAGCGTGCCACCGCGATCGATCTCGCGGGCCGCGATGTTTTTGAGGCGGTCCAGCTGTCCGTTAATCCGAAAGTGATCGAGACCCCGGCCGTTTCGGCGATCGCGAAGGACGGCATCCAGTTGCGCGCTATTGCGCGAGTGACTGTTCGCGCGAACATCGAGCGTCTGGTGGGAGGCGCTGGAGAGGAGACCATCATGGCCCGCGTAGGTGAGGGGATCGTCTCTACCATCGGGTCCGCGGAAAGCCACAAGGCAGTGCTGGAGAATCCAGATTCGATTTCCAAGGTCGTGCTGGCGAAGGGGCTTGATTCAGGAACCGCCTTTGAAATCCTCTCGATCGACATTGCGGACGTGGACGTCGGGGACAACATCGGTGCGAAACTGCAGACCGATCAGGCGGAAGCGGACCTGAAGATCGCCCGCGCCAAAGCCGAAGAAAGGCGGGCCGCGGCGGTAGCGACTGAACAGGAGAACATCGCCGCGCTCCAGGAGAAACGCGCGCAGCTCGTGCAGGCGGAAGCAGAGATACCTCGCGCTATTGCAGAGGCGTTCCGGAGCGGAAATCTCGGCGTGATGGACTACTACAACCTGAGGAACATTCAGGCCGATACCAAGATGCGCGACTCGATCGGCCAGGAAGGCGACGCCGATACGAGCGCCAAATAGCTCTTGATTCCCCCGCAATCGCTCGATGTAACCGTGTTCTGCGCCCTCGGGGCGATGGCTGAGACCCAGCAGATCGCGCTTGCCGCTATGGAGGACATCGACCAGCCAGACGCGGAGAAAGTATTCGCGGAGACCCTCTGCCTCGTTTCGACGGCAACAGCCCGGGCGGCCGTATCGGCCTTTACGGCACAGAGTGACGTCAGAAATCACCTTTCTCAGACTCTTCAGGCACTTCCACTCACGCTTCACTCGTATATCGCCGGAGGAGAGGTGCTCAAAACGGGCGCCTCCTCACCCGAGGGGATCCCCGACGTGACGGCCGATCTCGACAGGATGATGGATTTCTACAACGCTCACCTTGCCGATACCGGATTGCCGGACAGGAAATCGCTGCGTCACGCAATGATCCTCTGGATGGGTCGCATCAGTCCGTCGGGCCTTAGCGAGCATCCGGAAGCGCGACTTGATCGGCTGGGACTCGTCGATCGCCTCATTCTCCATGTTCGGCTCGTCGAGGCCTACGCGCGAAACGCGGCAGCGAGCTAGGGAAGAACACTTCCCCCCTCCGTCATCACGTCTTGAATCCAACCGCCGCCGAGGACGTCGTCGCCCTCGTAGAGGACGACCGACTGGCCCGGCGCGATGGCGCGTCGAGGACTCGAGAACGCGACCCTGATCTCGTCGTCACCGGTCTGCCAGACCAGCGCAGGCGCCCCGTCGTCTTTGTAGCGGATCTTCCCGACGGCCGGTCGTTCGTCAAAGAGGTCCGGATACTTTACAAGATTGATTTGTGTCGCCCTAAGCTGTTGGGCCAACAGCTCCTCGCGAGGCCCGAGCGTGATCACATTGGTATCGGGATCGATCCGGGTTACGTAGAGCGGGAATCCGGCGGAGATTCCGAGGCCGTGTCTCTGGCCGATCGTGTAGAACGGGTACCCGTCGTGCGTCCCAACGACCTCGCCCGACGAAAGTACGAAGCTCCCCCCGGCCACTTCCTCCGACAGGCCGGGCACACGCTCCCTCAGGAACCGACGATAATCGTTGTCCGGAACGAAGCAGATTTCGTACGAATCGGGCTTGTTGGCCACCCTGTCCAGGCCGTATTCCGACGCCATGGTCCGAATTTCGGGCTTCGTGTAATTGCCGAGCGGGAAGATCGATCGTTTCAGGTGCTTTTGCGGGAGGCCCCAGAGCGCGTAGCTTTGATCCTTGTTCCGGTCGAGACCCTTGCTGATGACGTATCGATCGCGCTCTTCATCGTGCCTTACGCGGGCGTAGTGTCCGGTTGCGATGAACTCACAGCCGAGGTCGTCGGCGCGTCTCAGCAGCGCCGCCCATTTGATATGCGTGTTGCAGAGGACGCACGGGTTGGGCGTGCGGCCGCCGATGTACTCGTCGACGAATCGGTTGATCACCCAGTCACCGAACTCTTCCCGGATGTCGACGATGAAATGGGGGAAGTCCATGGTGATAGCGACCGATCGGGCATCGTTCATGGATTCGAGGGAGCAGCATCCGACCTCCTTTCCACTGCGGCCGCCGGAAGACGTGTAGTCCCACGTCTTCATGGTAATCCCTACGACTTCGTAACCCTGGTCACGAAGCAGCGCGGCGGTCACTGAAGAGTCGACCCCGCCGCTCATGGCGACGAGAACTTTGCCCCTGCTCATCGAAATGGTGGTCAATGAATGTCATCCCGGACTCGATCCGGGATCCAGAACTCTGGACGATACACGATTATCGATCGGAGCCTTTTAACCGGCAGGCCGAGCGGCCGTTCCTTTTCTTGTCCGTGGCGCAGTCGCTTACAGTAGTCCCTTGATCCGTCCGCCGTCGACAGGGAGAGCGTGGCCGGTTATATAGGCTGCCTGGCGGCTCGCGAGAAACGCTACCGCTGCGCCGAATTCGCCAGGCTCCGCGAGACGCTTGAGCGCCGTTGCCTCAGCCCATCCTTCGTAGATTGAGTCGATCGAACGACCGGTCTGGGCCTTCGTCGCGGTTGCCAGCTCCTTCAGACGCTCAGTGGTCGTGAACCCCGGAAGCAGCGTATTCACCGTAATGCCGGACGGACCCAGTTCTTCCGACAGGCTCTTGGCAAAGCCCTGCACGCCGGCTCGTGAGACGTTCGAAAGGTAAAGGCTCGGAACTGGCTGTTTGGCAGCGACCGAACTGATCATGAGGATGCGCCCGAACCCGTTCTCCGGCTCGGCCGCTCTCCGGATGAGGGGAAGCGCATGTCGCGTCAGGTTGATGGTGCTCACGAGGTTCAGCTCGAGCGCCTCGCGCCAATCGGATGCGTCGAAATCACCGACGTAGCCAGACCTGGGGCCGCGCGCGTTGGTTATGAGAATATTGAGGGAATCGCCGAAAGCATCCGAGACCGCGGCCAAGGCGGTGCGTATCTGCTCTTCGTCCGTCACGTCGCAGACGAGCGGGATGATCTCAGTACCGTGTTTCCTGAGTGATTCTGCGGCGGATTCGATTCGCGATTGATCTCTCGAGCAAACGGCGATTCGGCACCCTTCTGCGGCGAGGGCAGCTGCCGATGCAAATCCGAGTCCGGCACTGGCGCCTGTAACGAGCGCGGTGCTTCCTATGAGTCCTAAATCCACAGAGTCTCCGGGTTTATATTCGACGGGCCGACGGAAAATACAAAATGACGTTCCATGAGTAGACAGATCATACGAACCGACCACGCCCCCGGAGCCATCGGGCCATACAGTCAGGCCGTGAGAGCGGGCAACATCGTGTACTGCTCCGGTCAGATTCCCCTTCATCCGACGACCGGTGAGCTCGTGACGGGCGACATCGCGGCGCAAACGAGACGGGTCATGGAGAACCTGAAGGCCGTTCTCGAGGCGGCAGGATGCGTGATGGGCGACGTGGTCCGCTGCACCGTTTATCTGTCGGACATGGCCCATTTTGCCTCTATGAATGCGGTCTACGGCGAGTACTTCCCCGATGGGCCTCCGTCGAGGGCAACGGTGCATGTCGCAGGACTGCCCAGAGGGGCGGACGTCGAGATATCCTGTATTGCCGTAATCGGCGATTAGACGAAATCTACTCTGCGGCGACGGGGACGAGCCCTTTTTCGTAAAAGTCGCGATAAGAGACGATGGCGCGATAGATCGCCTTCGCGAGGTGATCCTGTCCGTCGGGGCTGTTGAGAAAAGCGGCCTCCCGGCGGTTCGTGATGAAGCCGAGCTCCACCAGGATGGCCGGCATTGACGCCTTCCAGAGAACGAGGAATCCTGCTTGTTTGACGCCCCGTCCGAATCGTTTCGCGATGTCACGAAACTGCGCATCGACGAATCCCGCGAGGGTCTCGCTTTCGCGCAGGTACGAGCTCTGCGCCAGCGTCTGGAGGATGTACTGGTCGTCGCCGAACGCCGCGTACTGCTCGGGATCGTTCTCCAGACGAATGACCGAGTTCTCACGCTCCATTACTCTGCGGGCCGCCTCGGTCTTGTGGAGCCCCAGGAAGAAGATTTCGGTTCCTTCCGCCGTCCGAGACGGGGCCGAATTGACGTGGAGCGAAATGAACAGCTTTCCACACTGCTCGTTGGCGATTCGACCGCGTTCCTCCAGAGGCAAGAAACGGTCGGTCGTGCGCGTGTAGATTACACGCAAATCGAGATCCTCCTCGACATATTTGCCAAGCAGTTTCGCGACGGAAAGATTGATGTTCTTTTCCTGAAGTCCGTTTGCGACCGCGCCAAGATCCTCACCGCCGTGTCCCGCATCGATAACGACGCAGTCGAGCGACCAGCGCTCCTCGTCACCATTGGAGCCGGGTTGGAATATCGGTGCAACCGACGCAAATGGATCGCCCGGGCGTGCCCTCACGGTTGAGTAGTGGACGGAGACGAGGGCATCGTTTGAGTCGCGATCGGGATAAGCGATAATCCTGACCGGGCGATATCCGTCGAATTGGAGGTCGACGCGCACGTTAGAGCCTGATTGAGACAAGCGATACGATCGGACTGGATCGACTGCACGGTCCTTGGAAATGCCCGGGCTCACCCTCGCTTCACGGATCAGGATGTACGCGGCGTTGAGTTCCTCCTGGTGGACCTCGATTTCACCGCTCTCCAGCGGAGCCGTGGCGTGGAGGCGAATGATCTGACCCTCTCCGTCGGTCGAGGTGGAGAACGAGACGCGCACGATCTCGGCGACCTCTCGGGCAGACGCCGACAACGCGAGCCCCGCAAGGATGCAGAGCATGAGTGCGCCTCTCACCGAACGCATGGAATTATGTCGCCTCCGGAAAACAGTGGTTAGTAAATATACGGCTCACTTCAGACATCAAACATTAGGCGACAAATGGGTGGACGTAACCCATATTTGCTGTTTGCAATTTGCCTTTTGAATTCATCTAGTCGTCCAGCAGCAACGCCCGTTTTTCTCCTGCCGTTACGGCAAAGGGGAGCCGATTCTCGGCCGGAGGTATGGCGCAATTGAAGTCATATGCGTTGTACACGCAGAAAGGGTTGTAGGCCAGGTTAAAGTCGACGGTTGCCGTATCTCCTTCCGGAAGATCGATATCGAGGTACCGACCGCCGCCGTAGGTTTCCGAGCCGCTGGTCGCGTCGTGAAAGGGAATCCAGGCCGTCCCTTCCTCCATTTCCATGTTCTGGAACACGCTGAGGCGATAGGTCTGGCCTGCGTGCGGTATGTGGACGAAGCCGACGTGGCTGTAGGGGACGGGTCCCGACGTCTGTTTTGCAATCAGGACGGTCGGGGAG
>DATKEJ010000176.1:0-12345 GCA_035512315.1 Rhodothermales bacterium
CCCTCGGCATCGCCGCGGCTCAGTGAAAAGGAATCATCGGAAAACCCGGCTGCTCTCAGACGCAGTCTCGTCATGTCGATCGCGGCCTGCGTTAGATCGATCCCGTTCGCTTGGGCACCGGCCTTCACCCAGGACATGAAATCGACGCCGCCGCCGACACCGATCTCGAGTACCTCTTTCCCTCTGCCGCTCTCGAAGTCTGCGAACCCGGGAATATGCGGTTCGAGCCGGTATCGCTCCCTGGCCATCCGGTCGAAATCGACCGTGTCCTCGTCACCCTCTCGACCGTATCTGGTACCGCACGGCTCCTGTTCCCAAAACTCCTTCACCACCGAAAGCGCATCGGTGGGCCCGCTCGACCCTGCAACTTGTGTTGTACTCGCTTGATTCTCCACGACGGGATTTACGATTCAGCTGCTGTAATAATAGAATCCGTCGACGACTGACGCCACCTCATTCAGGCTTTCTTCGGCCGTGCGATTGACGGTTCTCCACCGTTTCACGGCACAACTGTACAAACCGTTCACTCCAGAACTCCACATCGTAGGTCTCACGTTTCTCGAGTGCCCCCTTTCGCAGCCGGGCAAGGCGCTTCGGGTCGTCTACCAGCAGCTTAATGGCCTGATAGAGCGCTTCGGCGTTTTGCGGCTCGACGAGAATCCCGGAGCTCTGATCGACGAGCTCGGGCAGACGACCGAGGCGGGTAGAAATGACCGGCAATCCGACTGAATAAGCCTCAATGATGATGCCCGGATACCCTTCAGTCGAACAAGAGGTCGGAAGCACGAGGGCGTCATATTGTCGAAGGACTTCGACCACCCCGTCTGGCTCGATGACTCCGCGGTAGCAAACCTGACGGCACCCCTCGAACACCGCTTCGGTCATACCCTCGTCGAAGGGCCCGTAGACATCAATGCGAACGTCGCTTCCGAATCGCTCGCCGGCTTCGATTAGCTCGGGGATACCCTTGCCCGCGCTGACGTGGCTAAGAAACACGAATCGACGGCCGTCATGTCCGTTTTCTGCACCCACGCTCCCAATCGGAGGCACGGGTCGGTGGTTGGGAAACCACTCGGCTCGAGGGATGCCCGCTTCACGGGCATCCTGCACCTGATGTTGCGACTCCCCCAAGTATAGATCCGCCCGCTTAAGTGCACGAATGAACTGTTCCGGGGTGACTCGACCGGCGCCTTCTCGCGGTGCCTGACCGCCAAACGTTCGGATGACAAGCGGCTTGCCGAAAAGTCGGGCAGCGGCGCTCACGAGAGCAGCCCGCACGTGGATTCCAGTCGGATTGCAGTGAAGCGACACAACGTCCGACTGTGGGGTATAGCGGAATAGCCCGATAACGTGCTGTAATAGTCGCCAGGGATCGCTAATCCGGATGTCGCGTCCAGACGGAAGAGGAAGTACCCGGACTTCAACGTCCCGTCGTCTGGCCAATGCATCCACCAGAACCTTGAACAGGACCGTCGCACCGCCGATTGGTGGGGGCAGCGGTCCGATGGTCAGAATTTTGATTGGCTTCATGCCGTTGCCAGACGTTCGCTGGCTGGGTTAACGCGCGATTCTGCAGCGGAGGACTGCCGGGGTCCGTTCTACTGCGAACTGAAGGGGCGGTTCTTCGTACCCATTTGTCCCACGTTGAGATTTGTCGAAACTGGCCTCCACCATCCCCGTAGACGCCGTCACAATAACCCCCTGACCGTTGGTTCGGACGTCGAGCCCGTACTTGATCATTTTCGCACTCTGGATGCTCGTATTTGCGTCGAGCAGTCAGATTATGATCATCGCTCCCATTCTGCCGCGCATCGGAGAGGAGCTGGCCATCCCTGAGAGCCTCCAGGGCACGTTGATCAGCGCGTACGGCATTCTTCTGGGGATTTTCGCTCTCATTATCGGCCCGATATCGGACAAGATCGGGAGGCGGCGCGTGCTGCTGGTCGGCTCGGGCTGCATGACGCTGGCGCTCGGTTTACACGCAGCGGCAATCGATTACATTTCGCTTATGATCGTCCGCGCGCTGGCCGGCGCGGCCGGTGGCCTTCTGAGCGGCGCCGCAGTGTCGTACGTAGGCGACTATTTTCCGTACGAGCGACGCGGCTGGGCAAACGGGTGGATCATGAGCGGCGTCGCGTTCGGCCAGATCATCGGAATCCCGCTCGGCACGGTCCTCGCCGAGGCATTCGGTTTCAGAATTCCGTTTCTCCTTTTCAGCTTGGTGATGGCAGGCTCGTTCCTGCTCATCCTGCTGAAAGTGCCGCAGCCGCAGGTTCATCTCGACCAGAATCCACTTTCGGTTCGTAGCGCGCTGTCGAACTACGTGAGGATGCTGGGTAATCCGCAGATCGCGGCTGCCGGAGCGACGTTCTTCCTTCTCTTCTTTGCGATCGCTCTCTACGTTGTCTATCTGCCGACGTGGATCGAGTCGTCGCTGGGCGTGTCGGGGAACGAGGTCGCGATCATGTTTCTTGTCGGGGGCGTCGCCTCGGTGATTTCCGGACCGCAGGCCGGGAGGCTCTCGGATCGGCTCGGCCGGAAACCCCTCATCATTCTCTCCTGCATCGGGATGGCGGTCGTGTCCGTCGTCACCACGACACTGGCGACCAGCCTGTTAGTAGCCTACGTACTTTTCTCTCTGGCGATGGTCCTTATGTCGATGAGAATCAGTCCTCTTCAGGCGCTGTTGACCGCGCTCGTTCCCTCAAGTCGAAGGGGCACGCTGCTGAGCCTCACAGTGGCCATCGGGCAGATCGGGATCTCGATCGGCGGCGCCATTGCGGGTCCGGTCTACACTTACGCGGGCTTCTTCGCGAGCACGGCGCTTGCAGCGATCGCGCTCCTGCTCACCGCCTGGGTCGTCGGGGCCATGCTGCCGGAACCCTCGCACGAGATCGAGCGGAAGGCGGCTCATCAGACAGCGGGCGCCATCGCGACATCTGTGACGGAGTAGTCGAACGTCGAACGTCCTGCCCCGAACGAGCGAACACGTACTTCCCCGTCGACACTAACTCTTAGAGTGGTAGGGGGCGACTACTTCGAACCTCGAACCTCGAACCTCACTTCACCAACGTCATCGTGCGCGTGCTGACGTAATCACCCGCCACAATTCGGTACAGATACACGCCCGATGGGGCCGGGGCTCCGGTTTCGTCGACCGCGTTCCAGACGACTTTGTGCCTGCCGGCCGCACGTATTTCGTCAACGAGAACCCGCGTGCGCTGGCCAAGGATGTTGAAGACGTCGATGCGGATGCGGGCAGACGCGGGAACGTCGAACTCAATGTTGGTTGCCGGATTGAAGGGATTCGGGTAGTTCTGGTGCAGTTGGAACCGGGCCGGGAGATCCACGGGCGCTATTTCCGTCTCTTCCGCCGAACTCGGGATTCTGACCTTGGTGTCAGCAAACCAGAACCCGACCCCATGTCTGAAATCATCGTTCACGGGTATGCCCGCCGATGCCTGCCCTACCAGGCTCCGCATGCCAAACTTCTGCCCTTTTGAAATGCCGCTGCTTGCCCCGGCAGCGCCGAACCGAAGCACCTGGCCGTGAGCATCCACCCACATGCACACCAATGCTACGCTCGCGAGTCCTCGCCACATCCGTCCCCCCAATTGTCGCCTCCAAAGGGATTTTAACGGTCGCCTTCCCCAATGACCCCAAACATAGTGCGGAACGGGTCAAGATGTAAAGGCAGACGTGCGAGTCTTAGAGCGTCACAATCTTCTTCACTCGGGCGCGCGTGACGTCGAGATCTGAATCGACGGGCTCGCGAAACTTCCGGTCGCCCCCGGCCTCAACCTCTTCGACGCCGATCGTTATGCTCGTAAGCAGGTTGTTGTCGTCGTCGAACAGCGAGATTTGAACGAGTACCCCGGAGACATCGTCGCTGGAACGGTTGTGAACGGAGCCTGAGATAATCCTCGCGCCGGCCGGCAGCCTCGTCAGACGGAGGTCTTCGACTTCGAGTCCTGGGCCGCCCTCAGCCCCGCCGCAGCCTCCATTAATTGCTGGAGTGAGGGCCAGGGCCGCAACGACCGCGGCACGAAGCAGTCTCCGTCGCATCCTGCCTGTGGATCCCGGCGAATCAGAGTTTGTCATGGTCGTTCTTACTGCGCCAGATCCCGCAGGTTTTCGCGAAGCTTGTCCAACTCCGCAATAACGTCTTGCTCTTTCTGCTGCTCTCGTCCGACGACATCGGCCGGCGCCCGCTTCAGGAATTGCTCATTCTGAAGCTTCCTGCGAACGCCATTGAGGAATCCCTCCTTCTGAGCGATCTCTTTCTGGAGGCGTGACCGTTCTCCCTCGACGTCAAGCAGGCCTTTGAGCGGGATGAACACCTGGTGACGTCCGACAACGATAGGTATACTCGCGGCGGGCTTCTCTAGATCGGTGCCAATGGTCGCCGAAGCTCTGCTAAGGCGCTCGAAATACCGGCTATTCTGTCCGAGCATACCCTCCAGCGACGCTCCGTTGCTTCCGAGGGAAATGAACACGTTCACCTCGCGCGAGGGCGGTACTCCCTTCTGGCTCTTCACGTTACGAATGCCCGTTATCATCTCCTGAATGATCCCGAACGCCTCAGCGACCGCGTCGTCGGTCTCAGCCGGGTTGCCGGCCGGCCACGCCGAAACGATGCATGCCTCGCCTTCACCGCGCGGACGAATCTTTGTCCACAGCTCCTCGGTGACGAACGGCATGAACGGGTGCAGGAGCTGGATCAGCTTTTCATAGATTTCCACGGCAAGATTGATGTTCTCGTGAGGCATCTCCTCACCATAATCCGGCTTGATCAGCTCGAGGTACCAGTCGCAGTAGTCGTGCCAGAAAACGTCGTAAATGAGGCTGAGGGCATCGTTGAGACGATACTTCGAGACGGCCTCGTCGACCCCCTCGATCGCCCTGTTGAGCCTGTGGAGCATCCATTTTTCGACAAGCTCGAGCTGTTCGAAGCTCCTGTGCCTGCGATAGTCGCGCCCGGTCTCCATATACCGCCCGAAGACGTTGAACGCGTTCCAGATCTTGTTCGCGAAGTTGCGGCCCATCTCAAACTTGAGCGGATCAAGCTTGATGTCCTGGCCCTGTGCACATAGAACGACGAGCGAGAATCTGACCGCATCGGCGCCGTACTGCTCGATCATGTCCAAAGGATCGATCCCGTTGCCCAGGCTCTTGCTCATCCACCGGCCGTGCTTGTCCTTGATCATGCCGGTGATGAAGATGTCCTTGTATGGGTTCTTGTCCGTGAAGCGCTGGCCGGCCATGATCATCCGGGCGATCCAGAAGAAGAGGATGTCATATCCCGATACGAGGACCTGTGTGGGATAGAAATATTCGAGTTCTTCCGTTTCTTCGGGCCAGCCGAGCGTCGCGAACGGCCACAGCCACGCGGAGAACCAGGTGTCGAGAACGTCCTCGTCCTGGATCATACCAGGTTCGGGCCTGTCGACCGAAACGATGAAGTCGCGCGACTCATCGGGCAAGCCCTCGTCGTCAGGATAATACCACACGGGGAAGCGGTGGCCCCACCACAGCTGCCTTGAGATGGTCCAGTCGCGAATGTTCTCCAGCCAGCGGAAATACTCGTTTTCCCAGCGCTTGGGATAGAACGTGATGTCGCCGTCTTTGACTGCACCGATCGCCCGCTCGGCAAACGGCTGCATGCGAACGAACCATTGACGCGATATTAGAGGCTCTATCACGGCCTTCGATCTGCTGGAAATCGGGATTGAAACCGTGTACGGTTCGACTTTGACGAGAAGGCCCTGTCGTTCGAGCTCCTCGACGATCCGCTCTCTGGCGACGAAGCGATCGAGTCCGGCGAAAGCCCCACCCTCCTCGTTGATCGTTCCGTCGGGATTCATGATGTTCAGGACCTCGAGGCCGTGCCGGGTCCCGATTTCGAAGTCGTTCGGGTCGTGGGCAGGCGTAATCTTGAGCGCCCCTGCGGCGAACTCGATCTTGACATACTCGTCCGCGATAATCGGTATTTCGCGACCGACGAGTGGGAGGATCAGGTTCTTCCCGATGAGATGGGCGTAGCGCTCGTCCTCGGGGTGAACGGCCACGGCAGTATCTCCAAGCATCGTTTCAGGACGAGTCGTGGCGATCGTCAGTGATTCGGACCCGTCGGCCAGCGGATAGCGGATGTGCCACAGATGGCCCTCGCGCTCCACGTTATCGACCTCCTCGTCGGAGAGTGCCGTTCTGTCGACCGGACACCAATTGACCAGGTAATGACCCCGGTAGATCAGCCCGTCCTCATACAGCTTCACGAAAACTGTTTGGACCGCTCTGGTAAAACCGTCGTCCATCGTGAACCGCGCCCGGTCCCAGTCGCACGAGGCCCCGAGCTTCTTGAGCTGGTCGATGATGATCGAGCCGTACTCTTCTTTCCACTTCCAGATTTCGTCGACGAATGCCTTGCGGCCGAGATCGTGGCGGCTCACGCCCTTCTTCTCGACAAGGAGGCGTTCGACGACGTTCTGTGTGGCGATCCCGGCGTGGTCCATTCCCGGCATCCAGAGCGCCTCGAAGCCCTTCATGCGGTGCATTCTCGTCAGAGCATCCTGGACGGCGCCTCCAAGGGCGTGTCCCATGTGCAGTCGTCCCGTCACGTTGGGTGGCGGCATCATGACGCAGAACGGGGGTTTCTCGTGATTTACCTGAGCGGCGAAGAACCGGTGCTCGAGCCAATACGAGTAGATCCGCGCCTCGATGTCGCGCGGGTTATAGACCGTGGAGATTGATTTCGTCTCTTCCATGAAATGAACTGCCTGTGAGGCGGAAGGCGGTCACAACAGCCCGACCGGCCTGCGGTTCCGAGACTCTGCTCGTAAATATGTGAATTTCAGGTTCCTGCGGCCAGAAGGTCAAGATGACATTAGCCTTCCATTTGGAGAGCCCACGCGTTACGTTTCAGACGTCTCGGCCTCTATCTCATGCGCAACATCCTTTCGGGCACAGCTGCGGCTGATCGCGCGGGCTTATGTGCCTTCCTGGCTTACGCGGGGAGGCTGATGGCGGCGCTGTGTCTGGTCCTGTCGAGCGGCGTCATCGCTGCTGCCCAACAGGTCACGACGGGTTTCACCGGTGACGCAAGTCGTTATTCGTGGACAGCAGGATTCGACATAGACCGCGGGGTCGGTTCGTGGCATCTGACGGGATCGAGCCTGTTTCGATCGGAGGCCTTCCTGCTAGGCGATCGGGTCACTGAGTGGCGCGACGAGAACATAACGTCCTTTATGCTGCTCCGACCGCTGTCGTCCCGTTACGATGCAATTGCGTTCGGCCGCGCGAGCTGGTTCTCGCAGAATTCCGCCAGCACACAGGAGGCGTACTCGGGTATTCGCGGACGTTTGTCTCCCGGACTTACGCTGGAACCGGCGGTCGGGCTCGTGATAGACCGGAAGCCGGGTCTGCTCGTCGCGGGTCAGACCGAACCCGACGTTCTTCTCGACGCCGGGCCGGGGCTCAGCTTGCGCGGCTCGCTGTCGCCCACGCGGCTCGGGCAGTTCATCGTCAACGGAAGCACCGACAATCGATGGCAGTTCATTGAGCCACGGCTCGGTCGATCCATGCTGACCGAGGCGTCGGCGCGACGCGACGTCGAGCGGGGTTCGCTCACCGTCGACGTGAGATACGCGAATCTCCACCGTGAGTCCTACCAGGCATCCTCGTTTCTGAATCGGGACGCGGCGGCAACTCGTGCCGACGACACTATCGAAGCGACGACGAGCGACACCATGGATGCGGGGCTGATCTTCGAATATCCGCTGTGGAATCGGTGGCGGATTCTTGCCGAGTCGCACTTCACGATCAACAACCGGTATGTGCGCACCCTCCGTGCGCCTGAGGGAGGGTTGTTCTTCGACACGAACTTCGATCGGAGGTTGCTCGATCTCAATGCCCGCCTGGCGTACGACACCGATGTGACGTCGGCCACCCTTACAGCCGCTCGATCGATCACGGAGGAGCGCCGTCGACTCGACAACGCCGAGAGTCTTCCTCCCGCTCAGGCCGCGCAGCAGACGCTCATCCTCCGCCAGGCGGATTTCGACCGAGGGCTTTTCACCCTGCAGGGAACGTATTCCACCGCGGTTTTCTCCTGGCTATCGTTCAGGTCGTCACTTCGAGGCTCCATTCTCCGACACGACACGCCTCAGAGTAACCTGGATGACCGGGACGAGTCGTCCTATGACGGCGACGCCGGGCTGCGACTGAAACTGCGTCAAGGTTTGAGCGTCGATCTGCGCCTCTTCGGCCTCGAGCACCATACGGTCTTCCTCCGCGGGACGCGATCGGGTGAGAGCAATACCCGCCGGTCGCTTCGATTCCGGCCCGGGATGCGGTGGCGTCCCTCCCCATCGACCGACATCACCCTCGACACCGAGGTCCGGGCCGTCTATACGACCGACGACTTCGACCTGCCGAACCAACCCAAGAACGATCAGTCGGCTCGCGAGCTGAAGTACATCGCGGCGGCCCGCCGGCGGATAGCCGCCGACGCGACGCTGAATCTGGAAGCCAGTTACAGCAAGCTCCTTCTGGGGCGACTTCTGTGGAGCGAGTTCCGCGAGATTCCGTTCGACACGTTGCAAACGACGACGGGATTCGCCTCCATCCGGATGGGACGTCGCATCATCGCGGAGACCGGGCTTCGCGCTCTCTACAGGAGCGATTTTGAGCGGAGCCTGACCGTTCGATACATCGTCGGGAGCGGCGTCGACCAGCGAACCGAGATCATTACGAGGCCCGGAAGAGAACGTCTTCTACAGTTTGGGCCTACCACTGAGCTGACCTTCCCGATGACGAATCGGTCGCAGCTGCGGATGTCGGGCTGGATTCAGTTTCAGCAGGTGAGATTCACGCTCTACGGTGAGCTCCCGGAGGAGGACGCGCCCGCCATCCGAAGGGCCGCCGCCGTCGTTGAGCGGCGCACGATCCCGAATCTCGTGATGACCTTGATCTGGAATCTCTAACTTCCGCGGCCTACTGCCGGACTGCCATCAGCCCCAATCTCGTGACAAAAACGATCGGTGTAACCGGAGGAATCGGAAGCGGAAAATCGACCGTCTGCAAGTTCCTGCAATCCTTCGGCGCTCGCATCTTCAACGCCGATGACCTGGCAAAGCGCATTATGAACGACGACCTGCAGGTCAGGCAGGAGGTGATCGACGCGTTTGGAGTAGACAGTTACACGGTTTCGGGTCGTCTCAACACCGGCTACCTGGCCAAAGAGATCTTCTCGGACACCGAGCACGTGAAGAGAATCAACGCAATCGTTCACCCGCGCGTCCTGGCAGCATTCTCTTCAGCTGCGGAGATGGCTCGGAGGGATGGCGTCGGTCTGATGGTGATGGAGGCAGCGCTCATCTATGAGAGCGGAGCGGATGAACTGCTCGACTATGTAGTGGTGGTCGATGCTCCTGCCGACGCCCGGCTAGCTCGGGTTTCGGAGCGTGACGGCGTATCGAAGGAGGAGGTAGCGGCCAGGATGAGGCACCAGCTTGACCCGGAGGAGCTGGCCCGACGAGCCGATTTTGTGATCCGGAACGACGGGTCGCTGGAGGATCTCCGGAATAAGGTGGCGGTGGTGGTGCGGAAAGTGATATTCTCGTAAGGCTGCCCGACGGTCTGCGGTGGCAACTTCCTCTGTACGTGACCTGGAAGAGGCGGAAGGAGCGGAAGCCGGGGGAGGTTACTCTTGCAGCGCCCGCGGCAGCCCATAGTAGTCGAGGGGGACCACACTCCGTCCACCTACCCCGGTGGCCAGCTCATCTTCCTCCCACCGAGCAGATGCAGATGCAGGTGGGGCACTTCCTGCCCGGCGTTCCGGCCGCAGTTGAAAACAAGCCGGTACCCATCCGTCAGCCCCTCGCCGGCCGCGATCTTGCGAGCGATCACGAAGAGGTGCCCGACCAGATCGGCATCCTCCGGTTCGACGCTGTCGTTGCTCGGTATGGGCTTCTTCGGGATGATCAGGATGTGGACCGGCGCGGCCGGTCGGATGTCGCGAATGGCGAAGCACCGGTCATCGCGGTGAACGAAGTCACCTGGGATCTCGCCCTCCTCGATCAACTGGAATAGCGTCTTCTCGGACATGGTCAACTTTGTTTTGGCTTTGGAACGCAATGAACGGGTATCGGTTAGGATAGCGCACAACGTACATCCCTGCCACGCATTTTAGCTGCTCGCATGCCAACCGTTTACGCGCGACGCCTCGTGCGATTCAACGCCGCACACCGCCTCCACAATCCGGCCCGGTCGGATTCCTGGAATCAGGTCACGTTCGGGAAGTGCAACAATCCGAACTGGCATGGACACAATTATACGCTCGAGGTCGTGGTCGCCGGCGAACCGTCGCCCGACACCGGTTTCGTGGTCGATCTTGCCGAACTGAAGCAGATCATCGAGGATCACGTCGTTTCGAAATGCGACCACAAGAACCTCAATCTCGAAGTCGACTTCCTGAAGGGACAGATGACGTCTACCGAAAATTTCGCAGTGGCAATCTGGGAGCAGCTCGAACCGCACATCCCCAACGGGCGTTTGCATTGTGTTCGGCTCCACGAGACCGACAACAACATGGTCGAATACTACGGCGAAGAGGGCGCCCAAAATGAGCGATAGCCGGGAAACCAGGCACACGCACGCCGGGGAAGAGCTCGTAACGAGGGACGGGGCGGCAGTGTCGGCCGACATCCTCGCAGACGACGACGAATACGGATGCGCGACGACCCTCCTGTACAAGAAGCAGGAGCTCTACAATCCGAAGGTAACCGAGAGGATTGCATCCAGAATCACGGGGGTTCTCGAGGCCCTCGGAGAGGATCCCGAGCGCGAAGGCCTGCTCCGCACGCCGGAGCGGGTGGCAAAGGCACTGCAGTTCCTGACGCAGGGGTATCTGATCGATCCGGCCGAGATTCTCCGGTCGGCGCTGTTCCATGAGGACTACAGCGAAATCATTCTCGTCAAAGACATTGAGGTCTTCTCGCTCTGCGAGCACCACATGCTCCCGTTCATCGGAAAGGCGCACGTAGCCTACATTCCTAACGGGCGAATCGTTGGTCTCAGCAAGATTCCGCGGGTGGTCGACGTTTTCGCCCGGCGGCTCCAGGTCCAGGAACGCCTGACAATCCAGATCCGGGACGCCATTCGGGACGTCCTCGAACCGCAGGGCGTCGCGGTCGTCATCGAAGCAAAGCATTTGTGCATGATCATGCGTGGCGTTCAGAAGCAGCATTCGGTCACAACCACGAGTGCGATGTCGGGGCAGTTCTTCGATCCGAGCACACGTCAGGAGTTCATGCGACTCGTCACTTCCGACTAAATTTTCAAATCTATGGCAGTCGTCCTGGTCACCGGTGCAAGTCAAGGCATCGGGGCCGCCATCGCCCGTGCGTTTGCTTCGCAGCATGGAACGAACCTCGTCCTCGTTTCGAGAAACGCATCACGTCTTCGCGGGGTGTGCGACCAGTGCCGCGTGAAAGGCGCCCAGGCGCGTTTCTTTACGGTGGATCTGACGCGCGAGCGTGACGTCGCACAAATGGCTTCGACTACGATCGAGACCATAGGCGTGCCGGATGTGATCGTCAACAACGCCGGCCAGTTCCTGCCGGGATCCGTGTCAGAGATCAAGCCGGCCGACTTCAAGACGCAGATCGACGTGAATCTGACGAGCGCGTTTCTCGTTACCCATGCGTTCCTGCCTGCCATGCTCCAAAGGCGCCGCGGCCACATATTTTTCATGGCCTCGGTCGCCTCCATCAAGGGATATCCCCAAGGCGCCGCTTACTGCGCCGCGAAGCACGGGGTGCTCGGCCTGGCCCGTGCGTTGCGCGAGGAAACGCGCGAGCACGGAATCAGGGTGACCAGCATGATTCCCGGCGCGACCAACACCGCGAGCTGGGAAGGGCTCAACCTCCCGGCCTCGAGATTCATCCCTCCGGACGACGTCGCCAAGTCGGTTGTCGACATCTACAAACTGAGCGGGCAGTCCGTCGTCGAGGAGATTCTCATCCGGCCGCAACTGGGGGATCTATAGGTTCCAGGTTCCAAGTTCCAAGTTCCAGGTTTCCGAAACCGACGCGTCGTTTACCGTTTATCGTTTCTTTTCGTTTGGCGTTTCTTCCCGTTTAGCGTTTCTCGTTTAGCGTTTAGCGTTTCTCGTTTAGCGTTTAGCGTTTCCAATGGTATCTTGAGCCGCCCTGCTCACCCCCGTCGTTCCGTCTGAAGCAAAGAATGTCAAGCGAGATCGCGTCTCCTGTCGAGAAGAAACGGTTCATCGCTGTCGCCGGAAACATCGGGGCCGGGAAGAGCTCACTGACCAAGATGCTCAGCGAT
>DATKEJ010000177.1:0-9686 GCA_035512315.1 Rhodothermales bacterium
CCTCGATCGGAAAAACGCGTACCCACTGGGAGTCGAGCTGCGGTGAAATGACGCCGTATAACGAATAGGGCCGTCCTGTGCCCAGTACGGCGATCACGTCCTCGTCACATCCCATGAACAGGAGCGAGCCTATCAAAAAGCATATGGTGGCGGTTAGCTTCAATGCGCTAGATAAAGTCCACCTTCAATCCGACCGACGGCACAAGCGGAAGCTGATCGACACGGCGTAGCGTGAAGACGTCGAGGTAAAACAGATTTCGCCGATCGTACGTGTTAATCAGGCTCCCCTGGATGGTCACGTTCGCCCTGCCGAGGGAGAACGTCCGATCGACGGAGACATCGAGCCGATGGTAGGTGGGCAGCACCGCATTGTACGGCCGCTCGTAAATCACGCGGCGGGTCCCGGCGACCTCCGAAGCTTTCTCGACGTCGTCGATGAGCGCGAACCCGTCGAATCCGATCGCGCGGCTGAAGGGGAGGCCCGATCCAAATTCCCAACGAACGCTGAGATCGAAGCCCGCGACAGTCGTACCTCCCACGACGTTCATCTGATGCCGGCGGTCGTGTGGCGGCCGAAAGGTTGGGGATCCGTCCGTAAACCAGGATCTCAACCTTTCCGTCTCAGGCGTATATCGGGTGGATGAGAGGCCGTAATTCACGAAGCCGTAGAAGGGCTCACGGCGAAGCTCGAGACGGATGTCGGCTCCTGCCACACGTCCGGATGCCGTCTGGAGACGCGTCGTGAGCTGGGGGAGCGACGTAAATTCGGGTATGAAAAGGTTCGACAGGTCCTTATAAAAACCCTCCACAGATATATCAACCCACCGCGCCGGGCTCACGCGGTATCCCAGAATGGCGTGAACGGCCCTTTGAATACGACCCTGGCGAACATCGGGGATATTCGGATTGGTCTGCGGGATGTTCGTCCACACGGTGAAGACGCTGGCCGCATCCCTTCGGTCATTGAGGCCGATGATTTCTTGATGGTAAAGGCCAAGCGCACCGCTGACCTGTTGAAGCCCGCTCTCCCACACGATGCGCAGCCGCGGCTCCCAGAAGGGATTAAAACGCACCTTGTAGAATTGAGCACGAAGACCCGGGCGTACACGGAGACCTTTGCCCACGTCGATGTCGAATTCGAGATAGTTGCCCCAGTTCGTGATGCTCGCAAACCGCAGCTCGATGTTCTGAAAGAGTCCGCCGATCTCACTATTCAGCGTGCTTACCCGAACCGACGTACCCGCCTCGGCATCGATCCGATCGCCGAAATACGTGGCATCGATCCCCACATGCGTATTCTCGATGGAGGAGGTGCGCGACGGAGCTTCCGGATCGCCAAGTTCCGTTCGTAGCCGGGAATACGAAACGTGGAAGTCGGCCATCACCGCGACGATTTGCGGCAGGACGAGGAATCGCAGGCCGACCGCTTCGTTGACCCAGCGAATCTCCTCAGGCGGCACGCCGCCGGTGTCTTCCGCCAGAGTACCCCGATCGTGTGTTCGCAAGGCCGTAATCGAGCCCCTGCTGTTCTCGGTTATTACTGTCTGAAACTTCGCGAAGGCATCTCCGAAATTGAACGGCATCGGGTCGTCGATATACCGAGCGGCTCCTTGCTCAAGGTTGGATTGGCGAACCGAAGCAATGATCGACATCCGGTCGCGAATGATCGGGCCCTCCAGCAGCACGGAGCTCAGAAACGGTGAGACGGACGCGGCTCCCGCAATCTGTCTGAAATTACCCGGGCGCGAGCCGACGTCGATTACGGACGAAATCCTTCCGCCGAACCGGCTACCGTAGCCTCCGGCGTACACGTCGGCCCGGTTGATGATATCAGCCGGAAAGGCCGAGTAGAACCCGAGGATATGGAACGGCTGGTAGAGCAGGATGCCATCCAACTGCACCAGATTCTGAGTGGGCTCGCCGCCGCGGATGAAAAGTTGGCCGCCCCGATCTCCCGAGGTGACGATACCCGGCTGGGCCGTGAGATAGGCCGCAAGGTCGCCTGAGACGTCCGGGCCGGGTATGTGCTCAATGTCTGCAGGACGAATGATCTGTTGCCCGGCCGTAACCCTCGCCGCGCCGCCCGTGCGTTCGGTGGCGACAAGCACCTCGTCCAGCTCCTCCTCTGAAGGCCTCAACGCCACATTGAACGTTCGCGTCTCGTTCGGCCCAAGATCCAGCGTGTCGAGGTACGCTACGTAGCCAATGTAGGAGACCTCGACCTCATACCGCCCCGGCGTTATTCGAGCGATGAGATAGAGCCCGTCGCGGTTTGTGCTTCCGCCTCGGACTTCCCCATCGGCCGAGCGCAGCACGATATTCACGAGCTCGAGAGGCTGACCGTTCGACTGATCGGTGACGAATCCGCTCAAAGTCGCCGGCTGGGCGTGCGAGACCGAGGCAATACCAAGCAGAAGGGCAGCGACAATACTACAGCGGGCATTAGGAACGGTATATTCCATGCGATCAACTAATCCCTCTGAAACCGGCCGCGATCAGACTGCGGTAGGGAGACGACCGCTTGTGTTGGCACTGTGCCGGCAGGTTCGCCCAGTACGTTGAATTGCACGACTTCGAATGATACGCGGTATGCGACTGTAATCGGGTTCCCGCCGATCCACGTCGATATCCGGCCAGGCCGATCCTTATTTTGGAAACACCAACGTTCAAGTCCTTGTTCGATAAAATCAGAAATTGCGCATGCCCGTCGCACTGAGAGACGGACCTTATCAGTTCTTCTTCTATGCAGGCGATCGGCGTGAGCCGGCTCTATACATGTCCGGAGGGATTGGGAAGAGGCCAAGTTCTGGCTGGACCCAGTGCGACTCGAACGAAGTCGAGGTTTTACGCAGCGCGAGCTGCGTCACGTTGAACGCCTCGTCAGACAACATGAGCACGAACTTTTGAGAGTATGGGATGACTACTTTGGTCCTCGAGAAAGAACCTGAGGTCGTTGAGATTGAGACGACCGACAACCACCTGGTCGCGCACCTGGCTGACGGTCGATTGATCTCGATTCCGCTCGAGTGGTATCCGCGTCTCGAAAACGGCACGACGCGCGAACTGGCGAATTATGAATTAAGCGGCGGTGGCTATGGAGTTCACTGGCCCGACCTGGATGAAGACATTTCGGTTGAAAACATGCTGGAAGGCCGCCGCTCTCAGGAGAGTGAAGAGTCATTCCAACGGTGGCTGTCGAGTCGGACATTGACGAACTCGGCCTGAATACTTGCGAGGTCGCTATGAGCTTTTTGCCATTGTGGAGATTCGTGCCAGGTAATCGCGTGCCGCCCGATTTCCGGGCCTGAGCTCGATCACCTTCTCCCACGCCGCCTTAGCCTGCGCCCGCCGGCCCGCATTGGCGTATGCCGCGCCCAGATTGAGCCACACGTCCGCCAGTGTGGAGTCGATACTCAGAATCGCTTCGTACCGGCGGATTGCGGCGTCCATCTCACCGTTCTCCATCATGAGGAGGGCGAGATTGCTCTGGAGATGCATGTTCCACGGATCGAGCGTCGTGGCGACCTTGAAGGCTTCGATAGCCTTTTCCACCTCACCGGCCTGTCTTAGCAGGCTCCCAAGATTCACCCAGTGCTCCAGAACCTGCGGCTCGCGGGCAATGTCGTCCTCCGCTTCGGTGATCTTCTGCGCCATCTGCTGCGCGCTGTCCGCACGCGCGAAGTAGGCTTTTGCCTCATCCTCTCTCCCCTCGCGCATGAGCACCTGCCCCATGTTGAACTGTGCGCCATGGTGCCATGGGCGCTGTGCGGATACGGTGCGCAGGTAGCCCTTCGCCTCATCGACCTCGCCCATCCGAAAGAGAAGAGAACCGACGACGTACTGGTAATCGATGTGGTCTGGGCGGAGTTGGAGACCGGCCTTCGAAGCCTTCAACGCCTCGTCCATCTGCCCGAGCTCCTCGTAAAGCTGCCCTAGCCACATGAGCGCCGTGGCATTGGTGCTGTCGAGGGCGAGCGCCTGCTCATATGCCATACGTGCGCTGTCGGGCTCACCGAGCTTGGCGTAGACCCGTCCCAGCTCGAGCGCCAGATTCGACGTCGATTCGAGCTCACGCTCCTGCTCGAACCACCTTATGGCATAGCGCAGATTTCCTCTGCGGAACTCGAGAAGTCCAAGATTGAATCGCGCTCCCTTGTATTTCGCGTCCGTCTCCAGAACGATGTGATAGGCGGCCTGGGCGATGCCGAGCTGGTTTAACTGGGTATAGATCGTGCCTCGCAAGTAATGGATGTCGGCAAGATCCGGCGCGACCTGCTCGGCACTGTCCGTGAATGCAAGTGCGAGGGTATACGCTCCTCGCTCGTACGCCCTCTGCGCATCGATGAGATATCTCCCTACCTTGGGACCAACGAGCTTGCGCTTCATCTCCGTGATGGTGGGGCCTTCTTCGTCCGCGTGTGATACGCATCCGGCCGACCCGACGGCCAGCAAAAGCACCATCGACGAAAACACGATGTGCCTCCGCAGCAAGTCGACGCAAAATTTCGACATTATGCTCCTCGTCTCCTGAAAAGAGTATCTGTCTCCACGCTCATTCATGGGACGCGACCAGAGGCTCCCCCTCAACCAGGTGTACTTCCTGATCCGCCTCCAGCCCCGCGAGGCGGTCTACGCGTCCGCCGGGCCAGTACACGACAAGGCTGTCCGCGCGTTCCGAATCCCCGAGTCCAAAAACCGCGGCCTTTTCCGACTGCGACAGGTAGCTCGATCCGGTGCGGATCCGCTGTTCCATGCGCCTGCCGCCGTGCCTGACCACGATTCTCGCACCGAGTGCGTCGCGGTTGCTTTCGCGGCCCTCAAGTGTGACACGAAGGAAATGACGGCCGGAGACGTCGTTCCGCCACAGGTGCGCCGGTCCATTATTCTCGATAATCAGGACGTCGAGGTCCCCATCCCTGTCAAAATCTCCGAAGGCAGCACCTCGCCCGACCATCGGCCGGCCGAGCACGCCCTCGCGTGAAGCGACCTCCGTAAACCTTCCCCCGCCGTCGTTCAGGAAGATCTGCGGAGGCTGTCTGAACTTGACCTGCTCGTGTACGCGCTCGATCTGCGTTTGAACGTGGCCGTTTGCGGCAAAGAGGTCCAGGTCCCCGTCGAGGTCGACGTCAAAGAGGAAAAGTCCAAACGTCAGCGTCATGAGGCTGGGGTGGGCGAGCTTCGAGGCGGATGCGTGGTCGACGAAAAGGCCTCCCCCCAGGTGCTGATACACACCCATCGTCTCATCCGAAAAATTGCCGACGAACAGACTTACCCGTCCGCTTGTGTCGACCACACCGGCGTCGGCGCCCATTCCGGCGCGCGGCTTTCCGTTCTTGTCGAAGGCGACGCCGCTTAGAATACCACGCTCGGTGAAGGTGCCGTCTCTATTGTTCTCGTATAGAAGATCTCTCTCGGTGTCTTCCGTCACGTACAGGTCCGACCAACCATCCTCGTTGAAATCAAGTTCAACTACGCCGAACACTTTTCCCGGAATCGGCACGAACCCTGCCTCTACGGTTCGATCCGTGAACGTCCCGTTCCCATTGTTGTGATAGTACCGGCTCGGGATGCCTGTATATTCCTGGGGCGTACAGTATACCTTCACACGGTCGTGCTCGCAGTAGATGTCCTTCTCTGGCGACCAGTCGATGTAATTCCCCACGTATAAGTCCAGATGCCCGTCGCGGTCCGCGTCGAAGAACAATGCGGAGGTGCTCCACTCCGAACGGTCTCCGATTCCCGCCCCCTTTCCGACTTCTTTGAATGTGCCTCCGTCGTTGCGGAAAAGCAGATTTTCGTAAAGCGTAGTTAGAAGGAAGTCTTCGTCGCCGTCGTTGTCGTAGTCAGCGGCGACAACTCCAAATCCAAACGTCTCGATGCCGTCGAGTCCGGCTTCACGAGTGCGCTCCGTAAAAGTGCCGTCTCCATTGTTGCGATACAGCCAGAGGGCCTGGACCTGCCTGTCGTTCCGCTCTCTGAAACGTCCCCCTCCGACGAGGAGGATATCGAGATTTCCATCGCCGTCATAATCCAGAAACCCGCCGCCGCCTCCGACGATCTCCGGTGCCCAGGCCTGGCCGAATCCGCCATTGTCGTGGCGGAAATCGGCCAATCCGGCAGCGGCCGTTACGTCGGTGAACGAGACCGAATTACCACCCTCTACTGGTTGGGCCGACTGGGACTCCGCGCACCCCGCACCCAGAACGCTCGCGGCGAAAAATAGGGTGAGGATCGTGCCTTGCCCACCGAAGGCGATATGTGCCGAAAAACTCATTAAATCCCCGCCCCCGGATTCATCGGGACCTGCTGAATGGCGCCGTCGGCTTCCACAATTCGGATCTCCGTGTTTGCATCCACAGCCCCGAATCGGTGTACCCGTCCGTTGGGCCAATACACGATCAGGCTGTCCACCTTCCGGGAGCTTCCAAGACCGAATACCGCGACCTTTTCCGACTGCGAGAGATAGCTCGAGCCCGTTCTCACTCTTCTCTCCATTCTATAGTCGCCGAGGGTGGCAATGACGCGTGTGCCGAGTGCGTCCCGGTTGCTCTCGGAGCCCTCGAGCTGCACGCGAAGAAAATTCCCGCCGGAGAGATCGTTGCGCCAGAGGTGCACCGGACCGGCATTTTCCGTTATGAGGATATCGAGATCTCCGTCGCGGTCAAAGTCCCCATACGCAGCGCCCCGCGCCACCATCCGGTGAGTGAGAACGCCGCCATGCGGACGGACTTCTGAGAACGTCCCGTCACCACTGTTTAGATAAAGCTGCGCGGGCTGCCTGAACGTGATCTTATCCTGTGCTTCCAGCCGGTCGGGATAGACGTGCCCATTCGCCGCGAATAGATCGAGGTCGCCGTCCAGGTCCACATCGAAAAGAAACAGTCCAAACGTGAGCGTCAGGAAACTCGGCTGGGACATCCGCGACGCCGCCGTCCGGTCCTGGAATAGACCCCCGCCGAGGTGTCGATAGACGCTGATCGGTTCCTCAGAAAAATTCCCGACCATGATCGATATCTGGCCACTGCTATCGACCACGCCCGCATCGACGCCCATTCCCGCCCGCGCTTCGCCATGCTCGCTAAAGGCGACGCCACTGAGCACGCCTCGCTCTGTGAAGGTGCCGTCGCGGTTATTCTCGTAGAGCAGGTTGCCCTCACCGTCTGTGGCCACGTACAGGTCGGACCAGCCGTCTTGGTTGAAGTCGAGCTCTATCACTCCGAGCGCCTTCTCTCGCACTTCCCGTGCTCCGGTTATGAACCCCGCCTCGGCCGTCCGATCGGTGAACGTGCCGTCGCCGTTGTTGTGATAGTAACGGCTGGCGATCCCATCGTAGTCGGCGGGGATGCAGTAAAGCTTCACGGGGCTCCCCTCGGGGCACCATTTGTCCGACTCGGGCGACCAGCGGACGTAGTTGCCGATGAAGAGGTCGAGGTGGCCGTCGCGGTCGGCGTCGAAAAAGATGGGCGAGCTGCCCCATTCGTCACCCCCGGCAATGCCGGCCGACTTGCCGACTTCGGTAAATACCCCGCCGTCGTTCTGAAAGAGCATGTCCTCGCCGAGGTTCGAAACGACGAAGTCCTCGTCGCCGTCGTTGTCGTAATCGGCGGCGGCCATCCCGATCGTATAGGCCTCTACATTGCTGAGACCTGCTGCTTCGGTTTGATCCGTAAACGTGCCGTCGCCATTATTTCGGTAGAGCCAGAGTGCGCGCGTCTTCCGCGCGGGATCCCAGTCGCCGCCGCCGAGAAGCAGAATATCGAGCCAGCCGTCGCCGTCATAGTCCAGAAAGCCTCCTCCGGAGCCCATCATCTCCGGGTACCACTTATTTCCCACCGCACCGTTCTCATGCCGGAATTCCCCGAGCCCCGCTTCCTGGGTTACATCCGTGAAGACAACCATCGACTCCTGCCGCTGCGCGTGCTCCGGTGGTTTCGACTCGGCGGAGCAACTTGCGCCGAACACAAGGAGAGCCGCGATGACGAGCAGCGCCTCCGGCTTACTGAACGGGCGGTATGACACCGATCGATTCATCTTGAGGCGATCGCCCTCTGTTCCAGGTGGCGAAGGACGCCGACCGCGCGTCGTGCTTCGGTGTCCTGCCCGGCCCGATGGAGGAGATAGGCATAGTTTTCCCACAGTACCGGGTCTTCGGGATTCTGGAATAACCGGAGGTGGCTTTGCTCGATCTCAGCTCTCATGATCTCGAGCGTATCGGCTCGCGCGAGGTATGCCTGGCCGTCTGCGGAATCGCCGGCGTCAATCATGGCCCGACCAAGATTGTAGATGGCCGTTCGGTTCCACGGTTCCCTGCGTGCTACCTCGGCAAGGTGGGGCAGTGCCTCCTCATGCCGGTCCGATTCGGACAGGAGTACGCCCACAAGTAGGCGATGCTCCAGGTTGTCAGGATCTATTTCGGCCGACCTGCGGGCGCTTGCGAGGGCGTCCTCCAACTCCCCGGCCGCCTGCTGCGCGGCGGCCAGCCAGGCATACCCCCGCGCATTAGAGCTATCTACATCGATAGCTTGAAGGTAGGCCCACATCGCACTGTCGGGGAGTTGAAGCTGGCCATACGTCGTGCCGATCTGAAGCAGCACGGAGGCGAGACCTTCGCGGTCCCCCGCGTGCTCGGAGCCTTTCTCTACCGCCTTCCGAAGGAGGGCTTCCTCTTGTTGATAGTGCCGGAGCGCGAGACGAAAGCCGTCTCTGAAAAGGACGGAGCTCTGAAGGAAAGCGTTGTGGCCCATATTGAACCGGGCACTGCGATAGCTCGGATCCAGGGCGACGACCTTGCCAAAGGCGGAATCGGAAACGTCGAACCGGTAGAGGCGCGAAAGAACCAAACCGCGGAGAAACCACAGATCCGCCAACTCCGGAATGTATTGCTCGGCGCTATCGAGGAGCTGGATGGTTTGCGTGTAGGCACCGCTCCTGTAAGCCTGCTGCGCCTCCCCCAGCAGGAACGCGCCCAGTGGGTCGAGGTCGCGATGCTCCGGCTGCGATTGCGATGCGCATCCCGCGATTAAAAGCACGGCAAGAAGGCTGCGCACGACGTCCATTATTCCAGCACCTCCTCAGCTCGGTGGTCCATCTTCGTGGCAACAAAACCGCCGCCTTCCGCCACCATGATCTCCTGATTGGCCAGGATATGCGTATAGGTGCCGACTTCGCCGCTCGGCCAGTACACAATCAGTGAATCGACAAGCGCTGTCGTGCCTAGCCCGAACGTCACGGTCGTTTCAGACGACGACAGGTAGCTCGACCCCGTCCGGACGAACCTTACGATCCGCCGAGATCCCGCCACGGCTTCGATACGGGCGCCGATGCCGGGCCTGTTGCTGAGTCGGCCATCCAGCCGAACGCGTAGAAAACCGTTTCGATCGTTTAAGTCCGCACCCTCACGGAGATCGTTGCGCCAGAGGTGGGCTGGACCTCCGTTCTCCACCAGCAGCACATCGAGATCTCCGTCCCGATCGAAGTCGCCGTAGGCCGCGCCGCGACCGACCATTCTTACCCCCGAAACCTCGTCGCCGAGCTCGGCTACGGAAAACGTGCCATCCCCGAGATTTCGATAGAGTTGAGGCGGCTGGCGAAATGTGACCGCGCCATCCACCAGATCGATCCGCGGATTGATATGGCCATTCGCCGTGAGGAGGTCCAGATGGCCGTCCAGATCAGCATCGAATACG
>DATKEJ010000178.1:0-9354 GCA_035512315.1 Rhodothermales bacterium
TACTGAATCGCTTTACGTATTCCCTATACAGCCACCTGTCCTTTTGCCAATCAACTGGCACAACCGCCCAGAAATCCATGAGCACGTTGTCCCATAGCGGCAACCTCCATTCGTGACCATGCCATTCATAAACGCGAACCGAGTTACAAGTGTATTTCGCTTGCCTATTTCTCCATTCCCAGGCGTACGAAAGAGCTAACGCCATATTCTCGTGATCGACTCCCCATTCTTGAGCTGTCTCGTATAATGATGAGACCTCTTTGGTCACTTTGTTTCGTATCTGGGCGACGTTGAGGCGGGTTGAGGGATAGTGCACAAAATGGCCTGCAATAATACTGTCGGCCACTCTTTCGACAGACCACACGGAGTCCGACAAAGCGACTTTCGGCATGTGGCGACCTTCCAAAAAGTCGCCGGACATGCCGGAGACAATGATCGCGTCTGGATCGATAAGTGCATTTTTTGTCAAAAACTTTACCGCCGGCCAATCCGCTATGTGGGGTATCGATACAAGCTGCGTGCACCATTCCTGATATCGTCGGAATTCTTCTGACGCGAACATGCGCTTCCAAGTGCTTTCATCATACGGGATGAACAACCATCGAAACCCGCAATGCTTCGCTATTTTTGCGGCTTTTTTTGATTGTGCGTCGTCCCTATTGCCGTACGTAAAGCAAACAACATTCTCATAATTTCTTCGAGAGAGGAGCTCGACGATCAACCTCGAGTCATACCCTCCACTCAACGCTACAACGACTTGCCTCCCACTCAGATCTCCAATGAGCCTGTCGATAATCTGTAGATGAACGCTGTCAAGTTCAGAGAGTGCTCGTTCTACTTCCACCAAACCAAGTGGAAGCTTCCCCTCTTCTTCGTTCCTTAAAGAAAAAGGGTATAAGTAGTAATCCCTGACCTCTAACTTCCGTAGATGTTTATGGAAGACCACGTACTGCCCTGCAAGCAATTGCTGCCAGCGGCGGCTGGCCGAAGCGCTTCCCGTCACATAGCCAAACCCAAGGAGTTCTGATATTGAGTCGGAATCGATGTCGCCAACATCCTGGAACTCAAAAGAGCACCTGAAATCGAATCCACCCTGGGTATGGTAAGCCAAGGGGAATGATCGAATTCTGTCCGTTGCGGCAAACGCGATGTTTTCGTTCTCAAAATAAAGCGCGAAAGGCCCCTGCATCCCGGCCAATACCGTAGCTAAAAAGCGAAAATCTTCATCTACCAAACTCCCCTTTGAGAGTCCACCGGCTAGTTTGCTGACCGATTCATCGTCCACACAGCCTTTCATCTGCAGGCCTTCGAACTCATGCCATGCGAATGGCTCTCGATTAGCGCCCGCAGGCTGCTTTAACAATGAAGTCTTGCCTCCGACGCCATAGCATAATTCCTTGCTGTCCGTTTGTGGATCGATCAAGTGTGTAAAAGTGGATGTCTCCCGACTGCGTAATCCGGATGTCTCTGGGCGAGGGGGACGCGCACAACTACCCCGTCCCGATCCGGTCGGCGATCGACCGGACCGCCGCCTTGAAGAACCCGATCCACGGCCTCAGTCTGTGAGGCGCAAGCAATGCGCTGCGAAGGTACAGCGCCCGCGCATGCCGAAGACCGCTGGGGTTTTCCTTAATCTTCGACAAAGCTTCATGGTGCGTCCCCAGTCGGTATAGCACTCGCGCCTTGCGAAAAGGGTAGAGCGTATAGTCGGAATGATAGCGATTCAGCTTATATGTCTCGCCGATGATCGACCGAAGAATCGCCCTTTCTGTTACCGCCGTCATTCGGTTCGGGCTATCCTCATGATAGTCCACCATCGCCTCATGGAGGAAATACACGTCGTACCCCAATAGCACGATCCGGCGGAAGACATCCGAATCCGTTCCCTTCGGTAACTCCTCTGCAAACCTCCCGGCATACTCGAAAGCATCTCGACGCAGCACGGCGGCGGAGCCGTATATGATGCCATTGTGGTCGAGCAAATGCCCCGTCAAGTCTCGGGGTTTCCGGATGACTCGATCGAAGCTCCGCTCAGGCTGAATCACGTGAACGGAGGTGGTGACGATCCCGTACCGTCCCGCCGTGTCCTCTTGAAAGATGCGTACCTGCCGCGACAGCTTACTCGGATCTGACCACCGGTCGTCATCCCCAACGAAGGCGAGGAATTCCCCATTGGCACGTTCGTAACCAGTGTTCGAGGCGTGCTGCACGCCCCGGTTCCGCTCATGCCGGACATAGGTAATCTGGTCGAACCAGTCCTCGCTCCGGATCGATTCCGGAGTCCCATCCGTCGAGCAATCATCGACGACGATGATCTCGATCGGGCGATAATCCTGCTCGAGCACGCTCCGTACCGTGCGCCCGACCAAGTCCTTCCGGTTGTACGTCGTGATGATGATGCTGACCGTCGGAGGGCCGACGCGGGCGTGCGTATTCGCTGAGTTCACGACCTAATCCAGGATGACGTCGTCTGCGAGCGTGAAACGGTCGAGCATGGCTGTATCGATATGGTAGGCGAGGACATCCACGTGGTCGTAGTCGTAACCCACGAGCTTGTAATTGACCCACGACCCGAAATAGGGCCGGTCCTTCGGAATGATCCCGGCGATGGCATCGAGTCCGGAGCCGATGTCGATCACCACTGCGTCGAGGGCATCACGGATCCCAGAGAGTATCCGCAATTTCGCGATGCCCAGCCCCACCAGGTACACGTCGCACGGATATTCTCGCTCCCGCGCGACAATATCCCTAAGTACTTTTTCGGCGTCGTTGACGGCACCGCGCTGTGGAATCTCCACGTAGCTGTCGAAGCCGGCGAGACCCAGATACTCCCGGTACTGCGGGTAGCGGAGCAAACGCTCGATGATGGCCAACTTAGGGCCAGGTCCGATGATTCCCACTCGCCGGCCTTTCACCAACTGGAAGATGTCTCGGTTTGCGACCAGGGCATAGATCGCCGTCAGGGGCGTGTAATCGGCCCTGATCCGCTCTCCTTCGATCGAGTTCCAGAGGCGCCGTTGGCCCCATCGAGAATCGAACGTAAGTAGGTCGTTCTCTTGGTACGACCGGCGCCACGCAGATAGATCGATCGCCACGTCGTCGGTCAGGTGCCGGCGTCCGATGTTTCCCCCCCGCCAACCCTGAAGAAAAAGCGCTTCTCCGTCCCCCAGCCGGATGATCGAGTACTTCTGCCTTCGCGAAATGCGATCGCGAATGGTTCCGCGAACCTCATTGTAGTGCTCTTGAAGGGGTCGAGAGAGACCGAAAGGGATCTTCCCCTCAACGAGTGACCGATGATCGTAGGTTCTGCACCCTCGGACCCGGTACTGCGGCCACACCCAATCGAATTGGCGTAGAAGGTAGAAGATCGTCCGATCCAGTGCATACCGCATACGCCTGGCAGCTGCCGTGACGATCCGGCCCCATAGGGCCGGGAGATTTCTACTTTGCTCCGGAGCACGACCAGAAGAACACCTCATATGCTCTGCGTAGCTATAGATGTCGTTCTGACGCACCGGGCGAAGTAACAAATGTGACACCAGCACTCTGAGAGATCGAGTGAGTAAGGCGATGTGTTCCGAACAACGGGCGCCTCGGTGGGACTGGTCCGGCGCAAGTCATTTCCCTTCGTGAGAAGCAGGCAATGGGCCGGTGGAACGATCCGACAGCGCGTGAGCCGAAGAAGTGGATTTTGAAAAGACTAGTTGCACCGATTCCCGAAGGACATCGCGTCGGAACATCAACAGGACCAATACCTGCAAGATCAGGACGACCGACGTCCCGGTGATGAGGTTCAGCACGGCGCTTGGTGTCGTTATGTAGATCCGTGCCAGTAATGTAAGACCGATCACGGGAAGGGGTAATAACAGGGATCCTCCGACGTGTCGCAGAATCAGCGGGCCACTGTCGAAGACCGCCGCGCGATGCAAATAGGCCAGCCTCGCCGCGAACCCGCACGAGTAGGCCAGCCCGCTTCCGATCGCGGCACCAATGGCTCCGTACCTGACCACGAGCAGCCACACGAGGGGCACGAAAAGCATCGTTTCGACCACTTTTCCCAAGGCATCGACGCGGACCCATCCCGTGCCGACCAATAGCGGCGCCAAGGAAACGGACATTCCCCGAGCGATTCCCACGACGGTCAATGTTTGGAGCAGCACAATGCTGGGGATCCATTCACTGCCATACACGACTCGGATGAAAGGATCGGCCAAGAGCCCCACGGCCGTGAACGCCATCAGCGTGAATGTGACTTGGGCCCCCGTGATGCGGGCGAAGTACGTCCCGATTTGGGTCGGTGAGTTCTGCACCCGTGAGAAGGCCGGGAGGGCCACACGGTTGAACGTCCCCTGCAGGATCTGGTTGGGAAAGCTGATCAGGGTGAACGCGATCAGGTAGAAGCCCAGTTCGGCAGTACCGAGGTATCCGCCGATGATGAGATTGTCGACCTGCGTGGTGATGAAGGAACCGAAAGCGATGATCGTGAAGAACTTACCGATCGAGAGGAACTCCCGAGCGTGGTCAAGACTAGGCAGCCGGGGGCGCACCGAAACACCAAAGAACAGGTAAGACAAGGCGACCAAGATCAACTCCGTAGCCAGCATGCCGATGACGAGCGCCCAAACGTTCCGGAACGCGAACGCCAGCGTCAGAACCACGAGGGCCGACACCACTTGGGATACGGATTGATAGACAGCAATCCGGCCAAACCGAATCTGGCGTTCGGACAGATAGATGTTCGGCGATACGAAGCTGCGGATCAGGGGCACGAACGCCACGACGTACAGCACTCGCTCCACCAGAGGATCATCGAAAAAGTGCCCGTAGACAGGCGTGACGGCGACTGTCAACGCGGTGATCGCAATCCCGCGGAGAACGAGGAAAAACCACGCTGAAGACATGAAGTCATCATCCACCTCCCCCCGCTGGATGATGATCTGCTGGATGCCGATAGACGTGAGGTTGCTGAGGGCCAAGAGCACGACCATCGCCAATCCCAGAATGCCGAAGTCACTAGGTGAGAGAAGGCGGGCGACGATCGGCTGCTTGACGAACCGGACGAGATAAAGGAATAACGTCAACACCGATAGGTACCGAAGCGAGGTACCCACACTGGATCGGATGGTCCTGCTCACTATCTAGTTCCGATGAACAGCCAGCCATGGAAGGCGCGGCGCGCCGCGGCGAGGCCGCGCGGGGCACTCATTGGACGGACGTCATCCGACGTCACCGCTCGGGCTTCACGTAGACAGACGTACGGGAGAAAAGTGAACACCCCACCACCGGGCCGAAGAAGTGCCGGGTGTACCAATGTGCGACCGTCGAGAGGGCGGCACGGTACGCCGCGCGCTCGGAATTGTCGACCACGAGTAGCCCCATCGGCTTCACCTTCCGCGTAGCGTACCGGATGCAGTCGGGCCGGCACCGGCCATCGACGACGGCAAGGTCAAGGGACGCGTCCGGCCACTTTTCGATCGTTTCGACGTACGCTCGGAAATCGAGGTTCGCATACTCCGGTCTGTTGTCCCAAATTGGTTCCTCCACGCTGGTGCCGGGATCGGAGCTTACCGTGGGTGCCACAACTTCGAGATCGACGTTGGAGATCTCACGTCTATTTAGCTCATGCCGGACCCGAGCGCCCCACGACTGGTCGTGCTCGATGGTACAAACGGTTCGCACACGTTCGGCAAAGAAAACGGTGGAACCTCCCGAACCCCATTCGAACATATCCATGCTCTTCGTGAGATACCGATCCAAGTACTCGATGGCCTCGAGCGTCATCCATGGTGTGCCCGCCTCGAGAGGGTCTCGCCTGACATGACGGAGGTGCGTGGGAATTAGTCGCGCACGTCGGGGATCACGCGCGAGAAAGCCGGCCCACCGCCTTAGGCTCGTCAAGAACATCGACGATCTCCTTTGCCCCGAAATTCAGAAATCCCGAACGGCACTGACCACCTGGTCGATGTCTTCCGGACTGAGGTGCTCACCCATTGGCAGGCTGAGGATCTGGCCGGCGTATCTCGAAGCGCTCATCTGCGTCGCGGGCCAAGCGAGGTGAGCGTATGCTTTCAGGTCCGGCAATGCGACGGGATAGTGGATTCCAGTTTGTATCCCCCGCTCGCCGAGATGGAGCCGCAGCTCATCCCGCCGAGATGAGCGGACGACAAAAAGGTGGTATACATGCTGGACCCCTGGCCGCTCCGCAGGGAGGACCAGATCGTCCACACCGTCGAGGGCTCGACGGTATTCGCTGGCGACCCAACGCCGGGCCTCGGTCCAACGTTCGAGGTGCGGCAATTTCGCGCTCAGGATCGCCGCCTGCAGCCCGTCGAGACGCGAGTTACGCCCCTCGAACAGGTGGTCATGCTTATCAATGCGGCCATGGTTGGCGATCATCCGGCAGCGGTCTGCGAGCGCCTGCTCGCCGGTGACGATCGCGCCAGCGTCGCCGTACGCCCCCAGATTCTTTCCCGGATAGAAGCTGAAGGTGGCCAGATCCCCGAAAGTGCCCGCGGTCCGGCCCACATCCGCGGCGCCGTGAGCCTGAGCACAGTCCTCGATCACCCGTAGGTCCCATTCCCGGGTCAGGTCCATCAGGGGGCCCATCTCGCAGGGCTGACCGTAAAGATGCACTGGGATAAGCGCCCGTGTACGCTCCGTGAGGTGCGGCCGCACCGTTTCGGCGCTTATGGTGAACGTTTCCGGATCGCAGTCACAGAAAACGACCTGGTGACCCGCACGGGTGACCGCCTCGGAGGTGGCGATGAAGGTGTTGGCGGGGACGATCACTTCGCTCCCGGGGGGCAGCGCGAGGCTTTCGAGAGCTATCTCGATCGCGTCCGTGCCATTGCCTACTCCCACGCAGTGGGGCCTACCCACAAAGGCTGCGAACTCCTCCTCGAATCGTTCGACGAAGGGACCTCCGACAAAAGCTTGTGCCTCGATCACAGCGCGGACAGCCTCGTCGACAGAGGCCTGAATGCTCCGGTACTGACGTCCCAGATCTAGAAACTTCGTCATGGGGCCCTCAGTAGGATACGGATCCGGTACGCCGGGCGGGATTGCCGACGACGATGGCCCCAGGCTCCACGTCGCGTGTGACGACACTGCCCGCACCGACCAAGGCGTTGGCGCCGACGGTCACGCCGGGAAGGATCGTGCTGTTGGCACCAATCTTCGCGCGAGTGGCGATTCGGGGACCTTCCAGCTGGTTCTTGGCATCGGGAGACAAGGGATATTTCGCGTTCGTCAGCACGACGTTGGGGCCCAGCCACGCATCCTCCTCCAAGACCGTGTATTCCGGGACGAAGACCTGCGAATGTATTCGGACACCGTCACCAATCTCGACATGGTGTTCCACCACCGACAGCGTTCCCACGCTGACATCGTCGCCGATGGTGTTCAGTTCCCGAATGTTCGCCTTGTTCCCCGTCCGGAATCCGCGCCCGATCACATTTCCGGCATAAATCACGGTGTGCGATCTTAGGATGGCTCCATCGCCGATCAGCGTGGGTTCTCCGGCGTAGTTTGGGAAAGGAGCGCCCACGATGCAGAAGTCTTCCACCACGACGCCTTCTCCGAGCTGAACGCCCGGATGGACGATCGCCGTCTTCGCGATCCGCTTCACTTCAGACCGAGCCGACACTTGAGCGGATTGAAGCGGAGCGCGACCTCTTGCCCCCGCTCGATGGATTCGTAGATAGCCGAGATCAGCTCCAGGCTCTTTCTCCCTTCCAGGCCATCAACCAACTGAGGGCTTCCGCTGTTGACGCAGGCCACCACGTGCTCATAGTAGGCCTGATGGCCGAACCCATACACGTTGGGCGGGTTCACCGAATAGCGCGCAACCACTTCCGCGTCCTCCTCACCGACGTCCGCGAACTCCCACGTCCGGATCTCATTGACGGCGAAGCCACCGATCTCCACCGTCCCCTTCTCCCCCAGGACAGAGATCGAACCCTCTAGATCCCTGGGCCGGGTGGCGGTCGTCGCCTCGATCACGCCCAGGGCACCGTTACGGAAGCGAAGCATAGCGATAGCCGTGTCCTCCGCCTCGATGTCGACCAGCGCCGTGCGCGCGAGGGCGAAGACGGTGTCCACGTCGCCCATCATCCACTCGAGCAAGTCGACGTGATGGCTCGCCTGGTTCGCGAGCACCCCGCCGTCGTAGGCCCAGGTGCCACGCCAATCGTCTTGGTCATAATACTCTTGTGTGCGGCACCAGCGGACCCTGACGGAGCCCATCACGAGCTTACCAAAACGCCCCGCTTCGAGAGCCTGTCGGAGCTTTTGCACGGGAACGTTGAACCGATTCTGCTTAACCACGAAGAGGCGCACGTCGTTCTCATCACAGGCCCGGATCATACGGTCAGCGTCGTCGAGGGTCAGCGCCATGGGTTTCTCAACCAGCAGATCCGTCCGATACGGAGCCAGTTGCACAACGTGGTCGGCATGCATGCCACTGGGTGTGAGGACCGCGATCAGGTCGATAGTGCTGCCTTCCGCTCGCATCATGTCGTGGAAGTCGTCATACCGTGGCACCCCATACTTCTCGGCGATACCTTGCGCCGCCTCGGGCCGAATATCACAGACGGGTCCTAGCCGCGCACCGGCGATTTGGCCGTCACCCAGGAGCGCAGCGTGCCGTTCGGCAATGCGGCCACAACCTACGAGCGCTACGGCCAGTGTATTGTCGGATGTGGTCCTGGATCGTAGCTCACTCACGGGCCCGCCTCGCTATGCCGCAGAGACATCAACGTGGTGCTGGACGTCGACGAGCGACAATGGCTCTGTTTCATATCTACGTGGGGCACAAGGGGATCATTTTCTCACGAAGGCGGGACAAACTTACGGCCACTGTGGCGGCGCGCGGTCGTCGCGGCACCCCGGCGTCACGAATTGCGTTGCGGCTTGTCAGTGTAGCCGCATCAAAGTGCGCCACCAAGTCCCACGGGTCTGTCGGAGACAGGGTAGCACCTAACCTTAATTGTTGTCGCGTTTCCCCTCGGCGTACACGTCTTCACTCAAGGACTTGCGATACCATTCGTAAGTCTGCCTGAGGCCCTCTTCCAAACGGATTCTGGGCCACCAACCGAGCCGATTTAGCCTCGAAGTGTCCAGTAACTTCCTCGGGGTTCCGTCCGGCTTCGAAGTGTCCTTGTCTATCCGCCCCTCGAATCCGACGACAGCGCTGACGAGTCGCGCCAAGTCCATAATCGAGATGTCCTCGCCGACGCCAATGTTGATGGGATCGGGAGTTTCGTAACATTCCATCAGGAACAGGCAGGCGTCGGCCAGATCGTCTACGTGGAGGAACTCCCGGCGCGGCTCCCCAGTCCCCCAGATGGTCACTGA
>DATKEJ010000179.1:0-23619 GCA_035512315.1 Rhodothermales bacterium
GTACGGGCATGAAAACGTAACTCGAGGGATAAACGTCACCTTCTTTATGGACGTCTCAATCAAGCCCCCCTTGTCATCTCGAAGGAGCGCCAGCGACTGAGAGACCTCTAAATCCGAGGCGGCCGTAACCTTCGTACAAGGAGCGCCAGCGTTTGTCATCTCGAAGGAGCGCCAGCGACCGAGAGACCTCTAAATCCGAGGCGGCCGTGACCTTCTTCCGAGAGCGCAACGACACCCTTTCGGGCAGGCCGACGCTACTTGGCCGGATCAAAACGATAGCAGGGTCGGTGGGCTCTGGCCTGCCCCTACAGAATGGGGGAGCGCAACGACCCAGAGACCTGTATATTTCCTTCCTCCCCGTTACGAGGCAACCATCGGGCTTAAGGGTATGAGTGCGCAGAAGAGGTTCTCCGTGGTGTTTGCGCTCGGAGGGCTATTCGTGGTGATCCTGTTTCGCCCGGGCGTCGAGGCTTTTCGGCACTTGGAGAAGGAATCGCGTCTCCGTGCCTATGAGACTTTCCTCGAATCCCATCCATTCTCCAGGACGAGTCCCGGCTCGAGGGGAGACCCGCGTCATCCCGAGAACCCCGGCGAACGGTACCGGCAGGAGTACCTGCTGATGGTGGATCCGGCGCTGGGACGCGTCCCGGCCGAGCGTCTCGCGGCGGCCAACCGGTCAGCCAAGCTCCTTCGACGTCGCCGGGGCGCGCCCGGGCGGCCAGGAGCAAACCTGTCAAAGCTGCAGGTACCCGATACGGCCTGGGAAGAGCGGGGGCCCGACAACGTCGGCGGAAGGACGCGGGCGATCATGTTCGACCCGAACGATCCGCAGAACCGAAAAGTATGGGCGGGCGGAGTCGCCGGAGGCCTCTGGTACACCGACGACATTACGGATCCCGCCGAGCCTTGGCACAACGTCGACGATTTCTGGAGCAATCTGGCGATCTCCTCACTCGCGTACGACCCCACCGATCCGATGACTTTCTACGCCGGGACAGGCGAGGGATTCTTCAATGGCGACGCCCTGCAGGGAGGAGGCGTGTTCAAGAGCATCGACGGGGGTGTCTCCTGGAACCACATCGCATCCACGAGCGGATCAGCCTGGCTGCGGGTGCAGGACGTTGTCGTCACCGAGCAGGGGACCGTCCTTGCCGCCACTCGTAACGTCGACGGCGTCCTGCGCAGTGACGACGACGGCGATTCGTGGACGCCCGTTCTCGACGCCGGAACCGGAGCCTCGACGAGCCGCGCCGCAGACCTCGAGATCGCCGCCAATGGGGACATCTATGCGACGTTGGGTCTCTTGACGACCGACGGGGTCTGGAAATCCGACGACGACGGGGAGACGTGGGACAAGCTCAATACCGGGGTAAACGGATTTCCAACCACGGGATTTCATCGCATCGAGATCGCCCTCGCGCCGTCAGACTCCAACCGCGTCTACGCCGTCACGCAAGACGCCTCGACGTTCGGGGTCGGAGGTATGTACCGTTCGGTCGACGGCGGGGCCAATTGGACGAGCATGGCGCTTCCCGTCGACTGCGACGGAGGCATTGGAGCCGACTTTACCCGTGGTCAGGCATGGTACGATCTGATCCTGGCGGTAAAGCCCGACGACGAGGACGTGTTGCTCGCCGGCGGAATTGATCTGTTTCGAAGTGACGATGCCGGCACGGCCGTGAACTGGGATCAGATGTCGCACTGGTATGGCGGGTGCGGGCTGCCGTATGTCCACGCCGACCAGCACGCCATCGCCTTTCGTCCCGGCACGACCACCGAGGCCGTTTTCGGCACGGACGGCGGTATCTACTATACGGCCGACGTGACCGACGATCCACCGGTCTTCGTCAACCGGAACAAGGGATACAACGTCACACAATTCTATGCGGTGGCCCAGAGCCCGACGGGAGCATCCAACCTCATGATCGGCGGGACGCAGGACAACGGCACGCCGCAGCTCAACGCGGCCGGTGTATCCGGGCAGGTCGACGACGTGACGGGTGGCGACGGGGCGTTTACGCAGATAAACCAGACGACGAACGTCCTGGCGATGGCGTCCAACCAGTGGCTGAACTGGCACCGGAGCCTGGACGGCGGCAATACATTCTCACCCATCGGTGGAATAAGCGGAGGCGGCTCATTCATTAATCCGTCGGATCTGGATGAGGATACTAATCACCTGTTCTTCAACTTTTCGAGCACTCAGGTCGGACGTCTCAATGGCTTGGTTGGGGGGACGGTCTCTGCCGACGGTTTCGGTCCGCCCGGCGGTTTCGGGTTGCTCCTCACCCACGTACGAAATTCGGAGTTCAGTCCCGCTTCCACGTCTACGATTTACCTAGGAAGCGGAGGGGGACGCATCTTCCGCGCCGCCAACGCGCATAAGCCGCCGCCCGGCCCGCCGTTGTCTCCGTCGTGGTCGGAGCTCAACACGGGGCCGCTTCCAACCGGGTCGATATCCTGTATCGAGCTCGGGGCAGGGGAGGACACGCTGGTCGTGACGTTCTCGAACTACGGTATCTCGTCGGTCTGGTACACGACGGACGGCGGAACGAACTGGGAGGATCTCGACGCGGGCTCAAACCTTCCGGACATGCCCGTGTGGTGGGCGCTACTCGATCCGTTCGATCCTAACGCGCTGCTCATCGCGACCGAGGCGGGCCTCTGGTTTACGGAAGACCTCACGGCGAACCCGGTCGTGTGGGCGGCCGAGGCCGACATCCCGATCACGCGCGTCGTGATGCTGAAGTACCGCTCATCGGACAACCAACTCGTGCTCGGCACGCACGGCCGCGGAATGTGGACGGCCACGCTGTCTCCGCCTCCGCCTCCGATACCCGACCCGAGGCTGGTCGCGAGCGTTTTTCTCGAGGGTCCATACGCCGGATCGGGCATGATGGCCGTTTCGCCGGATTTTGCCGACGATCGACCCCTCGAGCAGCCCTTCAGCGACCCGCTCTTTGACGGAAATCCTCTCGAGTACGACGGCGCGGACTCGGTCCTGAGCTTCCCCTCGGGGACGATCGACTGGCTGCTCGTGGAGCTCCGGTCCGACCCGACCGCCGCGTCGTTGGTTGCCGACTCGAAACGCCCGGCAATCCTCCTCCAAGACGGATCGGTCGTTGGCTTGGACGGCGACACGCTGCGATTTCCGGGCGTCACACCCGATGCTTACCACGTCGTTTTCAGGCACCGGAACCACCTCGCGGTGATGACGGCCACAACACTGGACTTCGCGGCCGGTCCGGTGACGGTCGATTTGCGAACGTCGCTTGCTGGCGCGTACACGTCGGGCGGGAACGCGATGAAGTCCCTCGGCGGAGGCCTTTTCGGCATGTTCGCCTCCGATGGATCGATTGACGGCCAGATCACCGCTCCGGACTTCAACCTCTGGAATGCGGCGACAACCGCCGGCGTGACGGGATACGTAATGCCCGACTACAACCTCGACGGAATCGTGACGGCGCCCGATTTCAACCTCTGGAACGCGAACACGACGGCAGGTGCGAGCTCGCAAGTCACTCCCTGACGTGGTCCCCCGCTGGAGCGGGAGTTCGCTATTGGACGTGGTCCCCCTCGGGGAGGGGGGCAATGACGTCTTTCGTGCAGTGCGCTAGGGAGGATTCGAACCCCCGGCCTTTGGAACCGGAATCCAACGCTCTATCCAACTGAGCTACTAGCGCGAATCGGTCATGGATCACTGGTCACTGGTCGCCAGATCCCATGCCGGACGGCGAATATACCCTCTTGAGGCAAGGTTGTTCAAGCGAAGAACGAGTGAGGGACTGTCGCAGCGGATTGAGCGGGCTGAGCGGGCTGAGCGGATTGAGTGGATTGAGTGGATTGAGCGAACCTCGACCCTTTTTCCTGGACGTCTTGCTTAATTTATCGCTTGTCATCTCGAGGGAGCGCAGCGACCGAGAGACCTATAAATCCGATGCGGACGTGACCTTCTTCCTGGAGGTCCTAATTAACAGTACCCTTGTCATCCCGAAGGAGCGCCAGCGACTGAGGGACCTATAAATCCGAAGCGACCGTGACCTTCTTCCGAGAGCGCAGCGACACCCTTTCGGGCAGGCCGACGCCACTTGGCCGGATCAAACGATCGCAGGGTCGGTGGGCTCTGGCCTGCCCCTACGGAATGGGATCAAACGATAACAGGGTCGGTGGGCTTTGGCCTGCCCCTACGAAACCATGAACCACCTACGACACTCCCTCCTGCTCGCCGCCCTGGCCCTTTCGGGATGCCTCGGCACCGACGGCAGTGATTACTACATATCGACTTCCGGCAACGATTCGTGGTCGGGTCGATTGGCGGAGCCGAACCCAGACAGCTCCGACGGACCGTTCGCAACACTCGAGCGCGCCCGCGACGCTGTGCGCGAGTCGATCGCCGACGGGAATTCGGCCGACCGATCCACCCGCGTGCTCCTCCGGGCCGGCACGTATCCGGTCAATTCGACGCTCGAGCTCATGTCCGAGGATTCGGGTACTCCCGAAGCCCCGGTCATCTGGAGCGCCTTCGACGACGAGGAGGTCATTCTGACCGGCGGGCAGCGGCTGTATCACCTTGCACCGGTCGTAGGGAGCCCCTTCGCCGAGCGAGTTCGGCCGGAGTTTCAAGACAGCATCGTGGTGGCCGACCTGCGCGGGGAGGGGATCGGCGATTTCGGAAGCTTCAGCGACGAGGAAGGGCCGGGCCTCGAAGTCTTCGTCGACAACCGCCGAATGCAGCGCGCCCGCTATCCGAACACCGGATTCCTGAATATCGACTGGGTGCCGCAATCCGGCGACGCCCCCATCAACGAAGGCAGCTTCCAATGGCAGCGCGATGGGATCGCGGTGGGACGTCACTTCGGCCGAATCCAGATCCACGACGACCGGTTGGCTGCCTGGGCGCCGTCGCCCGATATCTGGCTGCACGGCTACTATGTCTGGGACTGGCGCGACGGTTTCCAGCGCGTTGCCTCCGTAGATGGGAAGTCGGGAACCGTCTATCCCGCATCTCCACATCACAATTATGGATACAGCAAAGGGCAGCGCCTGTACTTCTTCAACGTGCTCGAGGAGTTGGATCAACCGGGCGAGTGGGTGCTCGATTTCGAGAAGGGCTACCTGTACCTGTGGCCTCCCGGCGGAGCGGACGAGCAAGTCGTCTCCGTGTCGGTATTTGACGGCCCGGCGATCTCCCTCAACGGCGCCTCGAACGTCGAAATCCGGCGCCTGGCATTTACGGAGTTCCGCAAATCCGCCATCCAGATTGAAGGAGGTGAAAACTGTCGCCTGCTCGGAAACGTCGTCCGAAACGTCGGGCGCAGTCCGATCACCGTGGTTGGCGGGACGGGACACGAGGTGCGTAGCAACGATCTCGTCGATCTCGGTGGAGCGGGGATCACCGTCGAGGGAGGCGATCGGACGACGCTCGAACCCGCCGGGCACGTCATTCACAACAACCGGATCGAGCATTTCGGGCAGGTGAGGAAGACGGACGTGCCGGGCATCCGAATGACGGGCGCCGGGATAACGGCCTCGAACAACCTCCTCACCGACTCGCCGGACGCCGGGATTTTCTTCTTCGGCAACGACATGACCCTCGAGTACAACGACATCCATCGCGTCGCCAAGGAGAGCGACGATGTCGGCGCGATGTACATCGGCCGGGACTACTCGATGCGTGGCAACATCATACGTTATAATTATTTACATCATCTTGAAAAGCCCATGCACGTGGGGGTGATGGGCGTCTACCTCGACGATTTTGCGAGCGGCGTCACAGTAGTGAACAACGTGTTCTACAAGGCCGGGCGGTGTGTCTTCATGGGCGGAGGGAGGCGCAACCACGTCGAGGGCAACGTGTTCGTCGGATGCTCGCCATCCGTCTTCCTGGATGCGCGCGGGAAGGTGCGGAATACGGAGTTTTTCGACGGGAGGATCACCACCCTCGAGGACCGTCTGGCTGCCGTCAACTACCAGGAGCCGCCTTACTCCGAACGGTATCCGGAGCTTGTCGGCTTGTACGACGACGATCCGGCCATGCCCAAATACAACCGCATCGTCGGGAACGTGTCGATGGATGGGACGTGGCTCTGGCTGTATAGCGGGCTTCCGCTCAGCCTCCTGGAGATGACGGGGAACGTGATTGCGGATCCGATCGTCTTGCAGACCAGTCCTGAGACCGGCGTCGAAACGGAGAACTTCGCCGTCTTCGGAATGGATGCCCGTGATGTCGCGGAGATTTCCGGCGCCGGAAACGTCGTCGCCTCCGACCTGCCGGGGCAGTTCGACAATGCGGCGGGCACATTCACGTGGACCGGTGACGGCCCGAACCCGGTGGAGGCCATCCCCTTCGGCCGGATTGGATTGATGAGCGATGAGTACCGGGTCACGGTGCCGTGAAATTCAAAAACCCAGAAGGAGGAGACGGTCGCATCGGATTCAGAGGTCCCTCAGTCGCTGGCGCTCCTTCGGGATGACAAGGGCGCTGTTTAATCAAGACGTACAGGAAGAAGCTCACATCCGCATCGGATCTATAGGTCTCTCACCGAATAAATTCGGGTTCGAGATGACAAGGGGGGCTAATGAAGACGCGCGGGCTCGAAGGTTCGGTCGCATCGTTCGCCCGCGCAGCACAACCGCGTCTGTCCCCCTCACCGAGGGGGCGGCTGAGCGCTGAGGACGTGGTCCCCCGCCCGAGGGGGCGGCTAAGCGCCGAAGGCACTCGAAAGGTCGGTCTGCCACCGTGGTCGGCGCGCAGCCGGGGGAGGTTACTTCTAAGGCAAGCTGCCACTCGCACAGACACCCCCCAGCCGCAAAGAATACCAAGCCGCCAAGCAAAGAAGATTCTCACGCAAAGCCGCAAAGAGCGCAGAGGGCCTGGCGCCAAGTACCAAGTACCAAGCACCAAGTACCCAGTACCCTGCACCATGCACCAAGTCCCATCTTGCCATTGACCCCAACTTTCACTATCTGTCGATTCGGAGCCGGCGCGCTACGTCAGCGGCGGGAATTACCCCTACTAACGCCACACATATGTTAAACGAATTCAAGGAGTTTGCCGTAAAGGGTAATATGGTCGACATGGCAGTCGGCATCATCATCGGCGCCGCGTTCGGCACCGTCGTCAAGTCAGTCGTTGACGATATCCTGATGCCGATCGTTTCGATGATTACCGGTGCACCCGATTTCTCCAATCTCTTTGTGGTGTTGCGCAATCCGAACAATGCTGTGTTCCAGACCGTCGAGGAGGCGATGGAGGCAGGGGCTGTTGTCCTGAGCTACGGCCAGTTCATCAACGCTACGATCGCCTTCCTTATCGTAGCCTTCGTCTTATTTATCGTCGTTAAGGCGATGAACAACCTCAAGCGGAAGGAAGAGGCGGCTCCGGCACCCCCTGCAGAGCCTTCGAACGAGGAGAAGCTGCTCACGGAGATACGAGACTTGCTGCGCGCAAGCAGCGGATGAAGCGGCACGCCCCGGCAACGAGTCGTGTGTTTTATTTTCTCTCACAGAGGCACAAAGAAAGGTAACAGGAAGGCACAAAGGGACAGGAACCTTCGTGCCTTGTCGAAAACCGTGGGCGATAACGACAAGACGCGTCCAGGTGACTCTCAGATACGAAGCCGCAACCGAGCCAGAGTCTTTGCGGCTTCGTGTGAAAAAATCCCGGCAACGGCCTCTGACTCTGACCTTATAAACCACGCTTTTCACCCCAGACCAATCCGTACCGGAGAACCCCCGACTCGATCGCTTCGAAGGTAGCCTCGAGCTGCTCACGCATCAGGTCCAAATCGGTATTCGTCTTTCGGCGCACATACCAGGCCGTAGCCCGGTAGACCAGCCTGTTGTCCCAGTGGCGGACCAAACGTCCGAGGCGTTTGCCGTGCGGACGAAGTGTGTGCGCCGTCGCGTCCTCGCGGCGTGTGACTGACATTCCCGAGGCCTCCATCCGGTCGGCGTACGACTCAATCGACTCGATGGAAGCCATGTCCCAGGCGGCCAGGAATCGTGCCAGGCAGTCGAACGCGAACCTGGAACTGGCGGCTACGTGCTCGTCGACGGCAACCGCGGCCATGCCGAATCGGCCGCCGGGCGCCAGCACGCGCCCGATTTCGGAGAAGAAGCGGATCTTGTCCGGTATATAGGCGGCCGTCTCGATGGCCCAGACGTACGGGAATTCTCCGTCCGAGTACGGGATGTTCATACCGCCACCGGACCGAAAGTAGAGCCCTTCGAGGATGGCTCGCTTCCTCGTTTCCTCGACCGCCCGGCGGATTGCATAGGGGCTGATATCCATTCCAGTCACATCCGCCCCCCATTGCTCCTGGGCGCGGATCGCCGGTCCGCCTCGGCCGCACCCGACATCCAAAAGACGAATCGGTCTGGGGCCCTTCCGAAACAGACGCTTGGCAAGCCGGTCGACCAGCCGAAGGTGGCTCTTCGCGCTCCAGTGACGCCGTCCGGGCCCCGAGTAGCCGCAATTCAGGTGAAGGTCGCGATTCACCGCTCGGAGCATGCGATAGAACTCAGCATGCGACCCCTCGTCTCCGAAGTGCGCAATCACCGCCTCACGGCTGAAATCCGGGTTGCTGATCTGCCAATTGGCCATGTCAAGACAGCATCAGGGCATGAAAACGAAACTCCAGACCGTGCACCCGTTCAGCGTTTCTCGTTTAGCGTTTAGCATTCGTTCAGCGTTTCTCGTTTAGCGTTTAGCGTTTCTCGTTTAGCGTTTCTCGTTTAGCGTTTCTCGTTTAGCGTTTAGCGTTTAGCGTTTCTCGTTTAGCGTTTAGCGTTTAGCGTTGGTTTAGCCTCAGAACCAACCCGGGCGCTCGTCGTTCCACGTGTCCATTTGCCATCTGCCATCTGCCATCTGCCATTTGCCATCGTCCAAGTGTCCGTCCGCATCACCTCCATCCACCCCGGCTCCCTCGCCGACCGCCTTGGCTGGAAGCCCGGAGACGAAATCGTTTCGATCGACGGTCACCGGATCGGCGACGAGATCGATTTCCGTTTCTATGCCGCGGATGAGGAGCTCGACGTCCGCCTTCGGAGAAAGGGCGTGCTGGTGGAAAAGCGCGTCGAACGTCCGGAGAATGAGCCGTTCGGCGTCGAGGTCGAGGAGTTCGTAATCCGCCCGTGCGCCGACGACTGCATCTTCTGCTTCGTCGATCAAAATCCGGCCGGACTGCGCGAAGCCCTGTATTTCCGCGACAGCGACCCGAGGATGTCGTTCCTTTATGGCAATTACATCACGGTGACGAACCTCCGCCAGGCTGATCTCGACCGGATCGTCGAGCAGCGTCTGACCCCGATGTACATCTCGGTCCATTGTACGGATGACGAGATCCGCCGCCGCATGATGGGGCATCGCAAGCAGACCGACCGCCTCCGCGAAAAGATGCAGTTCTTCCGCGAAAACGGCATCGAGATGCACACGCAGATCGTCCTCGTGCCGGGATACAACGACGGCGACGCCCTCACACGCACCATCGAAGATCTCTACGCGATGCACGACGCGGTCAAATCGGTCTCGGTCGTCCCGGTCGGACTGACGAGCCGGCGGCAGGGACTCGAAGACCTGCGCCCGCTCAACGGGGCGGAGGCGCGGGCGGTCGTCGATCAGATCCTTGACTGGCAGAGTCGATTCCGATCGGATTCGGGGACGGGATTCGTGTACGCATCGGATGAGATGTACATCCTGGCCGGGCTCGACTTCCCGCAGGAGGACGAGTACGACGGATTTCCGTTGATGGAGAACGGAGTCGGGATGTGTCGCGACTTCCTGAATGAGTTCGATTTTCAGATCGACTCCCTGTCGCAGCCGCTGCCGGAGCCGATCAGGGTCACCATGGTGACGGGAACGCTCGCGGCGCCCATCCTCCGGGATCGCATCGCCCCGGCTCTCAACGCCATCGACGGCCTCGAGGTCGTCGTGCGCGTAGCGGAGAACACGATATTCGGTCCCGCGGTCACGGTGAGCGGACTGCTGGGATACCAGTGCATCCGGGCCGCGATCGGAGACGAACGGCCGGGAGATCTCGTCCTGATCCCGCCGGACTGCGTCAATTTTGAAGGAGACTTCCTCGACAACGTCCCCGGGCGAAACCGACCTGAAGACATGGCGGCGGAGTTGGGGTGTCCCGTTCGCGTATTCACCGGCGACTGGGAGGAGGTCATCGATCCCGAGCCGGCGGTCGCTTAAGGGTTTTTGCCTGAACGGACTCCTATCTTGACCTCACATGGAACCACGAGTCTCGCCATTCGCCGAACTGGATTCGCATGCCGATCCCGTCCTGTTGAAGGACGGGCCCCCGACGCGTGCCGAGTCGCGAATGACGGGCTGGCTGGAGAGGCAGGGCTTCCATCCGATCCTCTCGGCCTTCATGCTGTTCGTGGTGAGTTTCCTCCTGTTCCAGGGGCTGGCGACCCTGATTGCGATTGGCCTCGTCATCACGAGCGAGGGCGTGCCGAGACCCGAGGGGCTGCTCGACGTGCTCGAGAAATCGACCGTCCCCCTCCTCGCCGGCAACACCGTGGGTCAGTTTCTCGGGATGGCGCTGCCGGTCATCCTGTGGGCGCGCCTCCACACGAAAGACACGTCGAATTTCCTCCGCTTCAAGTGGCCCGACCCGATCCTGGTCATCCTCGCAGCGTTCGGCCTGTTTGCTCTCCTCCCGTGCATCCAGTGGCTCGGCCAGTTCAACGAGATGATTCCGCTGCCGCGTTTCCTGGTCGAGCTCGAGCGATCGCAGATGGAGCTGATCGAGCGGATCCTGGGAGGCGACGTGAGCTTGGGGTTAATGATTCTCTCCCTGGCCGTAACGCCCGCGATCTGCGAGGAGATTCTCTTCCGCGGATACCTCCAGCGGCAATTCGAGCGGTCGCTCGGTGTGGCCGGAGGGATTGTGGTGACGGGCATCCTTTTCGGCCTGTACCATTTCCGGCTCTCGCAGGCCATCCCGCTGGCGTTGCTCGGCATCTATCTCGGTTACCTGGTCTGGCGCACCGGCAGCATCTGGGTGGTGGTTGCGGTCCATTTCCTGAATAACGGCTTCGCGATCGCGGCAAGCACTTACGTCGCGGCCAATCCGGACCTTGGCATAAAGGATATAGAGAACGTGCCTGTTCCATGGACGTTTGTTCTGAGCGGGGCGATCGTCCTGGCCTTGGTCATAATGTTCATCAACAAACGGGTGCGGTGGCTCGACGCTCGTTCAACACTGATGGAGGTTGGATAATGGGTGAGTACAAACCGGAAAGGGAAGGTTGGGTGACGATCTTCCAGACATCGACGGATTATGAAGCCGACATGGTGCGCGACAGACTCGACTCGGCGGGTATTCCGGCGGCCGTGTTCACGCAGCGCGACCACGCGCTGAACCTGAACGTGGGCAAGCTTGCCCTGGTCTTTGTCATGGTGCCTGAGGAGCACCGAGCGGATGCCGAAGCGCTGCTCGCCGAGCTGCCGCTGACGGACGCGGAGCTGAACTCGGCGGCGGAGGCATCCACCGAGCAGTCCGGTGAAGACGACTCTGGGAAGGAGCAATTGCTCGATTCCGGAATCGAGCGCCTCCGTTTCGATTCGCCCGAGGAGCCACCCGACGAGGACCTCACGTGATGCTCCTCCGTCAATGCGGTCGCAGATGAGCCAGGGAGTCCTTCGCATTCTGACCGCCCTCGTGGGCATCCCCGCGCTGCTGGCGGCGATTTACGCAGGCTCGTACTGGTTCGGAATCGTCGTCGGGGTGATCGCCCTTGCCGCCGCATACGAAGTGGGCAAGCTGCTCGAATCGACGGGCGCAAAGCCGATAATGTTGGCGGGACTCGCGCTCGGAGCCTTAGTCCTTGCCCGACCGTGGTTCCTTCATTGGGATGCAGTCGCGACGATCGTCTTCACGGCGACGGTCCTGGTCACGCCCGGCCTCCGCAGCGAGCATCCGGCTGAGCGGCTGGCGGCCACCGTATTCATGGCGGCTTATCCGGTCTGGCTGCTCAGCTTTCTCATCCTCATCCGGGAAGGGGCCGGCATGCACGTCGATTCATCACAGGCCCTCTGGTTGACGGCGATGCTCTTCGTGGTGATCTGGGCCGCCGACACGTTTGCGTATTACACGGGCCGGTTGATCGGCCGAACACCGTTTTTCCCCGCCGTCTCTCCCAATAAGACGTGGGAGGGCTTCTTCGGCGGAGTGGTGGGAGCCGCTTTGGCCGGCGCGCTGATCAAGCAGCTACAGCTTCCTTTTCTGGGCTGGACCGACACGATTCTGATCATCCTCATCTGCGGTGTATTGGGCCCCGTCGGCGATCTGACCGAGAGCAGGCTCAAGCGGAGCGCCGCCGCGAAGGATTCCGGTTCTTTACTTCCCGGCCACGGAGGCATGCTCGATCGATTCGACGCCATGATCGTGTGCGCGCCGCTGGTGTGGCTGTATCTGGCGTATTTGTCGGGGGTTAGATAGTTCGGGGTTCGAGGTTCGGAGTTCGAGGTCCAAGAGACGCTTGCCCCTCTTGTACGAAGGTCACGTCCGCATCGGATTTATAGGTCCCTCAGTCGCTTCGCTCCTTCGGGATGACAAGGGGGGGCTTGATTAAGACGTCCTGGAAGAAGGTCACGGTTTCAAAGCGGTTGACAACCTTTGCTGCGCGGGCGAGCGATGCAGCCGTACCTTCGAGCCCGCGCGTCTTCAACTAGGCCACCCTTGTCATCTCGAATCCCGAATTTATTCGGGTGAGAGACCCATAAATCCGATGCAACCGTCTCCTCCTTCAGGGTCTATAAGGGGGACAGCGACGGTGACAATTCGATGAAGTTCCGGAACGCTTACTTCCCCGGCGGGGTATATTTATTCTCGATAACCGTCCTAAAACCGTCGCCATGTTCTTCCCGCGAGACCGCGTCAAGAATCAACGATTCTCTTATGAGCCCCGGTATTACAATCCGACGCGCGATGAGAATATTCGGCAGCGAATGCGCATTCAGAGCCGCTCCGCCGCCAGGCGGAAGCGACCGATCAACCTCCTGGTCATCCTCGCACTGCTGGTGATGGCGCTGTACATTTTCTTCAGCATCTGAAAGGTTGAGCCGAAACCGCCATTCATTCATTGAGACTCGACCACACCATTTCTGAGACGGGCGCCGGCGGACTGATTCGCGTGCTTCCCGACACGCTGATCAACAAGATTGCCGCCGGCGAGGTAGTCGAACGGCCCGCGTCGGTCGCCAAGGAACTCATCGAGAACGCGCTCGATGCAGGGGCCGAGAACATCACGCTCATTCTGCGGAAAGCGGGTCGCGATCGCATTCAGGTCGTCGACGACGGATGCGGGATGACCCAGTCCGACGCCCTCCTCTCGCTCCGCCGCCACGCCACCAGCAAGATTTCATCCGTGGAGGACCTGCACTCGATCCGGACGCTCGGTTTTCGGGGCGAGGCGCTCGCATCCATTGCGGCGGTCTCGCAGGTGACGCTTCGAACGAGACGGCCGGAGGACGAAGTCGGCATCCTTATCCGCGTCGACGGGGGAGAGGCCTCGCCTCCCGAACCCGTCGCCGCCGAGTCCGGCACGTCGGTGAGTGTCCAGAATCTGTTCTTCAACGTGCCGGCGCGTCGCAACTTCCTCAAGTCCAATGCGACTGAGTTCAAGCACCTGCTCGATACGTTCCAGCTCCTCGCTCTGTCTCACCCGGAGATTGGATTCAGCCTGCTGCACGACGAACAGGTGCTGCACCGCTTCGACCCCGCTCCTGCCGAAGTCTCGTTCGAAGAGGCGCTCGCTGCCCGCGTGGCCCAGCTCTATCCGGGGAAAAAGGCCGATGCGCTGGTTCCGGTCGCAGAGTCGACGAGCTATCTCTCGGTGCGCGGTTTCGTGTCGAAACCCGATTTCAACCGGAAGACTCGGGGAGACCAGTTCCTCTACATCAACCGGCGGTTCATTCGAGACCGACGACTCGATCACGCCGTGATGCAGGCGTACGGCGAAATGCTGCCCAAAGGCGCCTATCCGTTTTTCGCGCTGTTCATCCACCTCGATCCGCAGCACGTCGACGTGAACGTCCATCCGACCAAGGCGGAAGTGAAATTCGACGACGACCGCGGGATCTACGGATTCCTCCTGGCCGTCATCCGCAAGGCGCTCGGCTCGGCCGATCTGCGCCCGCAGGCCGCCTTTCGATCGAGCGGCCTATACGGGCGGGACGATCCGTTCCCGCGCGATTCGGTCTTTTCCCGCACCGAGGGCGGGGACGGCTCTCGAGGAGAGATCGGGCCCGAAGACCTCAGCAAGGCCTGGGCCGCCGTCAGGAATCCATGGAGCCCGCAGGCCAACCAGAAACACTTTTTCGGTCCCGACAAGACGCGGCCGGCCGAACCTCCGGATCCCGACGACGCCCTTAGCGAAACCACCCTCATTGCCTCGCGGCTCAGCTCCGAAGAAGCGGCCGGCGACACGCTCATCTGGCAGCTGCATGAGAAGTACATCCTCGCCCGCATCCGGTCGGGTCTGATGATCGTCGATCAGCACGCCGCCCACGAGCGAATCCTGTACGAGAAAGCGCTCGTCGCGATGGAAAACGGGATCGGGATGACGCAGCAGCTTCTCTTTCCGCATAGCCTGGAGTTCGAGCCTGGAGATTTTGAGCTTCTCCTGGAACTGCTGGCGGACCTCCGGGCGCTGGGATTCGACATCGAACGCTTCGGAGGGCGGTCCGTCATCATCCGCGGCGTGCCGACCGATATTCGGGTCGGAGACGAGCGCGTGATCCTGGAGGAAATCCTCGACCAGTATCGGGAGTATCAGTCGAGCCTGCGGATCCAGGGGCGCGACAATCTCGCGAAGAGTCTCGCCTGTCGGACCGCCATCAAAACCGGCCAGCGGCTGACCCACTCGGAAATGCAGTCTCTGATCGATCAACTCTTCCAGTGCAAGATGCCGTACGCCTGCCCGCACGGCCGGCCGACCATGATCCGCATTTCGCTCCAGGAACTCGATCGCCGATTCGGCCGCATCGGGCACCTCGAAAGAGAATGATGGGAAACGCTAAACGCTAAACGAGAAACGCTAAACACCGAAACTGGTACTTGGCACCCTGCACCCTGCACGATGCACATGCCCCGCGTTATCGCCATGGATCTATTCCCGCGGTTCAAGGACTATTTAGAAAGTCACGCGCTTCTGGACGGGCTGCGCCCCGTACTGGCGGGCGTAAGCGGCGGGGTCGATTCGATGGTTTTGCTCGACCTCCTACGCAGGATTGGCGTGTCCCTGCACGTCGTCCACGTCAATTACGGCTTTCGAGGCGCCGAGTCGGATGCCGACGAGGCACTGGTCGCAGGCACGTGCGCCCGATGGGCGATCCCCTTCACGGTTCACCGCGCGACCGCACCCTGGCGCGAGGCGACGGCCGGGAAGTCGCTTCAGGAGGCCGCAAGGGACCTCCGCTACGACGTGATGTTCGACACGGCGAAGTCGATCGGATCGGAGACGGTCGCGGTCGCTCACAACCTGGATGATCAGGCCGAGACGGTTCTTTTGCGGCTGTTCCGGGGCTCGGGGGTCGAGTCGGTCGCCGGAATGCGTGTCCGCCGCCCGCTTCGTCGTCACGAGGACGTCGTGCTCGTACGGCCGCTGCTGTTCGCGAGGCGGCAGGAGATCGCGGAGTACGCGTCTCAGCAGGGACTCCATTTCCGCGCCGACGCGTCCAATCTCGATCCCCGATTCGACCGCGCGCGGGTCCGGCGCACCGTACTTCCCGCCATTAGAGAGGCATTCGGTGACGCCGCCGTCCGGAATATCACGGAGGCGTCGATGCGATTAGCCGAGATCGTTGACCACGGCGTTGGTCCTCTGATCGACGCCGACCTTGCGCCGCTAGTGGATGAGCATGCGACGCACGTGCGGCTCGATCTCGAGGGTCTGCGCGAATTGCCGTCCGGCCGGCGGAGGCCTGCGCTCCTCCGGGCTCTTCATCGCTACCTCCCGCGTGTGCCTCATCGGACCAGCGTCATCGAACGTATCGAAGGCCTTATGGCCGGGCCGCCCGGCAAGCACGTCCGTTTCGGCTCGAGCGCGGTCTGGAGGGATCGGTCGTGCCTGGTCTTCGTCCCTGTCGCGCCTGCCGAGCCGACGGAATCGACGCCGATTCTCCCCGACGGACGAAACGAAACGGCCTTTGGATCAATCACGGTCGAACGCATCGAAATGCATCCGGGTGCCGAGTCGGGCGGCGGCAATGTGGAGGTGATGGACGGCTCGGTGCTCGAGGCGCCGTTGAGCATCGGTCCCTGGCAACCCGGGGAGCGTTTTCAGCCGCTTGGTCTGTCAGGTACCAAGAAGATCAGCGATTTTCTGACCGACCGGAAGGTCCCGACCTACCTGCGCAAATCGATCCCGGTCGTACGGAGCGGCGGAGCGGTGGTCTGGATTCCAGGACTCCGCCTGGCGCACCCGTACCGTCTCACCGACAAGTCGACTTCCGCGGTTCGAATGCGGTTTGAAACACCGGTCCTCTAGACTTGCAGACTGTGTTCGACGTTCGACGTTTGACGTTCGACGTTTGACGTTCGACGTTCGACGTTTGACGTTTGACGTTTGACGTTCGACGTGGTAGACTTTTATGGCGGAGCGCTACAAAATAATGTCGGATCCTGTGCACGGGTTCATATCGGTGCCTCACGGGATTCTGTCCAGGCTCATCGACACGCCCGAGGTACAGCGTCTCCGCAGGGTGCGCCAGCTCGGGGTCGGATACATGGTGTTTCCGGGCGCCGAGCACTCGCGGTTCGGCCACGCGCTGGGCGCGATGGCCCTGATGCAGGAATCCATTCGGCAGATACAGGAGAAGGGAACCGTTGTTAGTCCGGACGAGGTTGAGGCGGCGATGGCGATCGCCCTGCTGCACGACGTGGGGCACGCGCCATTTTCCCACACGCTCGAGCACGCTCTGATCGAGAACTTCGAGCACGAGGACATGAGCCGGGCCGTCATTGTCGCACTCAACGACCGATTTGGCGGTGCGCTCGACACCGCGCTTGCGATTTTCGACAATACTTATGAGAGGTCGTTCTTCCACGAGCTCGTTTCGAGCCAGTTGGACATGGATCGACTCGACTATCTGCGGCGCGACGCTTTTTATACCGGGGTGATCGAGGGCTCGGTCGGGGTCGACCGCATCATCAAGACGCTGAGGGTGCATCCGCATGAAGGCGGGCCGGGCTCCCGCGTCGTGATCGACGCAAAGGGGATGTACTCCGTCGAGAACTTCATCATCGCCCGTCGCCTGATGTACTGGCAGGTCTACCTGCACAAAACGGTCATCGCCGGCGATCACCTCCTCAAGGCGGCCTTCGCGCGCGTCAGGCGACTTGGCGGCGAGGTCGATTCGGGCTCGCCCGATCTCAAGTTTTTCCTGAATCAGAGCTGGAGTGCAGCCGACGTCGCGCGCGCGGATGTTCGCGAGGCGTTCTGCCGATTGGACGACTCAGACGTCCTATACAGTCTCAAGCAGTGGGCTCGAGGCCTCGATCCGATCCTAGCCGACCTGTCGCGCAGGTTCATCGACCGTGATTTCCCGCGTCTGATGTTCCTGGATGACCCACCCGACGCCTCGACTCTGGCTCACTGGACGGAGCTGACCGCCGAATGGATGGTGAGCCGCGGCCTCTCCGGGCGCGACGAGGCGCTCGCCAACGCGGCCTATTATCTGGCGGTCGCCAGGTCGAGCCATTCGGCATACAAACGGAAGGGCGATCCGATCGGCGTTCTAGGACGCGACGGCGTGCTTAGAGAACTCTCGGAAGTTGTCGACTCGTCCGCCCTCGACGCCCTCAGCGTACCGGTGACGAAGCCGTATGTTTGCGGGCCGAAAGAGGTTGTGAAGTCTTAATGTCGAACGTCGAACGTCGAACGTCGAACGTTCCTCGTCCAATTCCTATCTTTGCGTTTTCCCCCAGACTTCCGCCAGAATGAAACCAGAATCGAGCGTAGTCGTGCCGGGACTTCTTAACAGAGACGAGGTCGTTTACTGCCACGGGCAGCGCTTTCGCGTCCTGATCAGTGAGGAGGAAGTCCTCACCCGCGTGGCCGAGCTCGGACGCCGGATTTCCGAGGATTATCAGGGTCGCAAACCGATCCTCATCGGCGTTTTGAACGGGGCGTTCATTTTCGTGGCCGATCTGATGCGCGAGCTGTCTGTCGAGTGCGAGATCGATTTTCTGAAACTCTCCTCCTATGGCGCCGCGAAAGTCTCCAGCGGGCAAGTGCACGAGCTGAAGCGCATCGACGCCGACATCCATGGGCGTCACGTCATTGTCGTCGAAGACATCATCGATACCGGCCACTCGATGAGGTTTATCCTCGAGTCGCTGAAACACTACGAACCGGCCTCGCTCGCCGTCGCCACCTTCCTGCACAAGTCGGACGCCACCGTCATCGATCTCGAACTCGCCTACGTCGGATTCGTCATCCCGAATCACTTCGTGATCGGTTACGGGCTCGACTTCGGCCAGCTGGGACGCAACCTGCGGGCGATCTATATCGAAGAGCCCGAGCCCTAAACGGTACTTTGGTACTTGGTACTTGGTACTTGGCGCCCAGTCCGTGGTCTCTGCGCTCCAGGAAGAAGGTCATCGGTAGCGGAGCGGGTGACAAGCTCCGCTGCGCGGGCGAACGATGCGACCGAACCCTATTGCCCGCGCGTCTTCATGAGGCCCCCTTGTCATCCCGAAGCGAAGCGAGGGACCTATAAATCCGATGCGAACGTGACCCATGCTCAAGGGACGCGATCATCTGGGCAGCGGTCCTGGCACTTGGCACCAATCTATTCAAGCCTCGACGCCATCCAGAGCGCACCCTCCAGCGGAGTGCGTTCAGACGGCCCGATCTCCCATTCCTCTCCGAGCCGCACCGCAATGCCGTCCCTGAGCTCGCGCATGTAAACGGTCGACCGCGAAAGGCCGCCGACGACTCGGATTTGCCTTGGGAGATCCGAGCTCACTTTCTCGATCGTCGCTGCGAGATCGTCGACGAGGTCGTTGACCGCCTCACTGACGAGAAGGCGGCACTCGATGTCGCCGGTCGAAGCTTCGTCGAGGACGGCTCGCGCGAAATCGGCGAACAACAGCGAGCCGCCGTAGACTGCCGACAAAAAGCTGCTTCGCGACCCAAGGCCAAAATCAGCGGTGGCGCGTGCAGCAAGTCGGGTCGAAAGGCCGCGGTCCATTGCGCGCGCCACGGCGCGAAGCCCGAGCCGGCCGATGGAGTACCCGCTTCCTTCGTCACCGATCAGATAGCCCCATCCGCCGGAGTGAACCCACCGCCCGTCGAGGGTCTTGCAGATGATGTTCGAACCGGTTCCGAGCAGGAGCTGGGTTCCGGGTCGACCGGCGAACGCGGCCTCGAATGACGTCGTCGCATCATCGGTTATCTGAATCGTCTTCTTCGCGGCTACGGCCAGTGCAATTGAAAGTCCGCCCGAAATCTCGCCCTGCACATCCGATGTCGAAGCGCCGGCGATGCCTGCGCAGAGGCGGACGTCTGCGCCTGCGAGATATGGCTCGCAGGCCTCCTCGATGAGCTTGGAGAGGACGCCGACGGTTCCAGCCGTCCCCACGACACGAGGATTCGATCCGTGGTTCTCGGCTTTCAGGACTTCGCCCGACGACAACCTCGCTGCCAGTCGCGTCGTGGTGCCCCCGGCATCAATTCCAATGTCGATTCGGTGCATTTGGCTCAGTTCGTTCGTCGAAAGGTCAGACGAGTTGCTTCTTTTCGCGACGGAAACGGACTCGGAAGCTCTTCGGGTGCAGCAACCACGTGCCTGGCGATGAGCCCGGTGCCGGTGCGGTAATCAGGCCGAAACGAGAAAACAGCATTCGCCGTCGCCGCCCGTGCCACCACGTGCGCCGGCGAATTTCGAGGATAATCGAACAAACCCGACTCCCACGCAATAGTGGTCGGATGACCGGGCTGCTGGATGAGCATCGGTGCGTACCGGTGAGTGTGGACCGAAGGACGATGATCATCCAGTCCCTCAAACGACCAGACCGGTGAATACCGCTCGCTGGTTCGCAGCGTTTCGAGTCGCCAGCGCGCCAGATCGGTGCCTGCGGCACCAATCAGTGAATCGACGGTTTCAGTGAGAGCGCCTCGCAGCCGCTCCGTCGTCTGCGCCCGAGTCAGGCTGTCCTCTCCAAACTGAATGATCGGGAAGGGATCGGAGTGTCGCGTATACGCGGCCATCCAGGCATCGAAAATGAGTGCGCCGATGCTTGCCATGTTGTAGCGGAAATCCCAGTTGTTCAGGTAGTCGACAGCCTCTCGTGCGGTGGGAGAAAGCGTGCTGTCGCTGCCGAGTGCCGAAAGCGCCGGCCCGACGTTGTCCTCAGCCCAGGAGCTGGTGACGTCGGTGGTCAAAAGGTCTGCGGATCGCCCGTCGGCAAGGAGTCGGAAGCGCCGCGCGGCATACCGGCCGAGGGGATGAAGTGCGAGAAACACCGACGATCCCGCAACGCGTTCAAGAACAGCCGGAACGCCGCGAACCACCTTGTATCCACCCGGTGCGACGTGCAGGCCGATGCCACCCCAAAGTCGAAATGCCATGTCGCCCTGCGATTCGATGCCTGCCGACTCCAGGGTCATCTTTCGCCACGCGGGCCAGTCGCTCACCGCACTGAGTCCGGCCCACTGCATCGTGCCCCAATGGCTCACGGAGGGCGCCTCGCTTCTGAGGGAGCTGGATGAGAAGAACAGCCGGTCGCTGAGGTATGGAATGGCGACCAGATGCTCGTTTCCCGATGCCAGCACGATCCGCTCGTGTCGGAGGCGAGTCTCGACCGAATCGGGATATCCGGCCGCGAACCGATTCGAGGTCGATCGCGCGCTCGACAACAGGATCACGTTTGTGCCGGCGGCCCCGGTCGAGAAGGGGAGAATCGGAGTGCCCAGCAGAGAAACTCCGTCGATTCGCGCCCCAGGCCACGACAGGCGTGCGGGCACGAGGTGCGTCAGCGACGTAGCGCCGTAGACGATTTGAGCCTGCGTCACCGTGCCGGTCGAGTCGTCTATCGACCATAGCGAGCTGTGTTCGAACCCGTGCAGGTGCAGCCAACTCCTGAGCGTCTCATCGAAGTGCTGGAAGGTCTGAAGCGCCGCAAAAGCCGTGTCGCCGGCGGTCGGTCGCACCGGAGGCTCTGAAAGCCAGGCGAACAGGCGCTCCACCGCGACGGCATGCCAGTCCTCCCACGGCTCGGGCATCACGTCGAACAGAACCACCTGCTCGTTCATGACGACGCTGTTGGACTTGAACGCGTCGGAGACGCCTCGAGCGTAGGCCGCCAGAATGCGCCGATCGTCTGCGGAAAAGCTCTGCGCGGTAGAACGCGCCCCGAAAGAAATCCCGAGGCTCCGCGTCAGCCGATCCACCGGGATCGCAGGCTCTCCAAACCACTCGCCGAGTCTGCCCAGAGCGGTCTGTCTAAGGAGAATCAGCGTCCACGGATGCTGAACCCCCTGAGCGTACCCGAGCAGATAGTAAGCGTCGGACTCATCTGCGGCCTCTACCTCGATGCCCACGCTCAACGTGACGCTGCTCGTCGCTGAAACGTATCCGCTCTCGATCGTCCGGTCACTCAAACCTGTCGATCCGAGCGCGAGATACCACATCAGGACTACCCCGAGGAAGACTACCAGGGCGGCGACAAGAAGGAAACTGACGAGCGGGCGATTCAAAGGATAGTCAACGTCGGATTCGGATCGATCAGAATGCAAAATAAGCACGGGAGACCGAGCAAGCCGACCCGGCTGCGGAGGCTTTGCGTGAAACATCCGCCTGGATTCCCGTAACGCATCAGAACGGCACAAAGAATTGCCGGAACACGCAACGTCCTCAAATGTCAGACGAGTTGCGACGTCGAATGAGGATCCCTCAATCCCTCAAAAGAACCAGAGGCATGTTTAAGTCCAGAAATTCCATCCCGCTGTTAACCATCGTACTGATCGCGGGCACGCTGCTGGGTATGCAGATCCAGTCCGTCGTCTCCAGTGACAATACTTACGAGCAGCTGAGGAAGCTCGAGGAGGCGTTCTCGGTGATAACCAAGAAGTACGTCGAAGACGTCGACTCCTCAAAGCTGGCCCGCGACGCCATCGAGGGAATGATCGACGGTCTCGATCCGCACTCCGTTTACATCGATTCGGAGAAAATGACCGACGTGAGGGAGAATTTCGACGGGTCATTTGAGGGGATCGGCATTTCGTATGAGTGGACTACCGGCGACGACGGCCGAGACACCGTCACGGTAATCGTGCCTCTCTCCGGGGGCCCGAGCGAAGAGGTCGGGATTCTGCCCGGCGATCGCATCATCAAGGTCGACGGGGAAGATGCGATCGGGTTTACGAGAGACGACGTAGATAAGAACCTGAAGGGACGTAAGGGTTCGGAAGTCCTCGTCACCGTAAAGCGCCCTCGCTATCCGAAGATTCTCGATTTCACCATCACGCGCGACAAAATTCCGATCTACACGGTCGATGCCGGTTACATGATCGATGCGGAAACCGGGTACATCAAGCTGAACCGGTTCGCTCGGACGACGCACGACGAGGTACTCGCCGCGCTCGTCGATCTCAAGAGCCAGGGGATGACGAGACTGATATTCGACCTGCGGGGGAATGCCGGAGGCTACATGGAGATGGCCATCAGTGTCGCCGATGAGTTTCTCGCCTCCGGGAGGACGGTCGTAGCGACCCGGTCACGGCACACCGAGTTCAACGGCGAGTACGGTGCGACCACCCGGGGCGTCTTCGAATCCAACCCCATCATCGTGCTGGTAGACGAGAATTCTGCGTCGGCGAGCGAAATTGTCGCCGGAGCGCTCCAGGACCACGATCGCGCGCTCATCGTCGGCCGCAGGACGTTCGGAAAGGGCCTCGTCCAGCGCCAGTATCCGCTCTCTGACGGCAGCGTCATCCAGATGACGACGTCGCGTTACTACACCCCCTCGGGGCGGCTTATTCAGACGCCTTACACGCAGGGCGACAAGGTGGGCTATTACAAGGAACACCACCACCGTTTCGAGAACGGAGCGATGAAGGACGTCGACGAGTTCATGCGCAACGCTCCCGACTCCCTGAAGTTCTATACATCGTCCGGTCGTCTCGTGCTGGGCGGCGGGGGGATCATCCCCGATGTGATTGTGTCGCGCGACTCGCTCGAACTGCTAGGCACCGTGATCGGCGGCAGTTTCGACTACCGATTCGTGCGTGACTGGATGGACCAGCATCCCGAGTTCAGGGACGTCTGGAAAGGGAGACAGACGGAGTACAATACTGAGTTTGAGATCGACGAGGACTTCTACTCGGCTTTCTGGGAGTCGGCCCGTGAGGACGTACACATCGTGCCGGACGAGGAGGTCGCGGCGCGTCGTGACGAAGTGGACGAGGATTCAGACGAGCGCATCCTGTATTTCGGAGAGACCGAGGCGACCGAGCAGGAGGTCGTCATCAAGACCAGGCTGAAGGCCTTCCTTGCACGCCGCATCTGGGGCCTCTCCGCTTGGTACCCCGTCATAAAGGACGTCGACGAGTTCATGCGCAACGCTCCCGACTCCCTGAAGTTCTATACATCGT